>JAPKEJ010000082.1 GCA_028822155.1 Porticoccaceae bacterium | reverse complement strand
AATACACCTCCATTTATGGGGTATACGAACCTCATGTATGGATAGATCTCAGCTCAACTTCCAATGTTTTATCGCCTACAAACCAATAGCGGCCATTACAGCGTTAGGGGTTTAATTAAAGAGGTTTAGAGGGTAAAACCTCTTTAATCCTAGCGCATTTTGATTTATGTTGAGTATAAGCAATGCGCAAAATTTTACTCATGGAGTAATAATGACTACAGAGTTTAATCCTGACTGGAAAGCCTGGATAAAAACCAATATTGAGAACGGCCAAGACAAAAATGGGCTCTTTAGAATATTGTTGGATAAGGGCTTTACCTATCAGGCTATTCTAGAAGAGATGCAGTTTGAGCCTCAAGCAAAGACTGAATTTAATGCTGCCTGGAAAAGCTGGATAAAAACCAACGTAGATGATGGCCAAGACAAAGATGGGCTTTTCAAAATACTATTAGATGAAGGGTTTAGCTATCAGGCCATTCGTCAAGAAATGCAGTTTAAGCCAGTCCTAGACGCTAATGCGCTTGTTAATCCACTAAAGGCCAAAGATGATGTCAATCTAGGCCAGCTGTTTATTCCAAATGCTAAAAGGCTCGATTCAGACGTTCTGCAGTTATTTACTCTTGAAAACTTCCTCAATAAACAGGAATGCGAGCATATTGTCACCACTATAAAATCTGAACTGCGACCCTCTGAACTTTCCAGTCATGAACCCGACAATGCATTTCGTACCAGTAAAACCTGCGATATGGGTAATCTTGATGATGCATTGATTAAAGATATAGATCAGCGCATTTGTAGATTGCTAGGAATTGATGAATCTTATTCAGAGGCCATTCAAGGTCAGTATTATGAGGTTGGTCAGGAATTTAAACCCCACACAGATTACTTTGAAGAGCATGAAATGGCCTCTCATGGCTCAGTGATGGGGCAACGAACCTTTACTGTGATGATTTATTTAAATACAGTAAAGGAAGGTGGTGTTACTCACTTCCCTAAGGTCGATAGTGGCTATCAACCCCAGCAAGGATTAGCGGTTATTTGGTCAAGTTTGGATGCTAATGGCTTGCCAAATATTAATAGCCTACACCATGGGCAACCCGTGCTTAAAGGGTATAAAGCTATCATCACTAAATGGTTTCGGAGCAATAGCCGGCTCCCTGAGCCGCCACCGATGCTAGCTAGAAAAACTAATGACTATATTCCTAACTATACTAAAACGGGATTTAGCAAGACGCGACTACCCGGACCCCTTTTCAAAAAGATACAAGCTTTTTATCGAGCTAACCTAGCGTCTGGGAAAAGTGAGACGGTCCCGGGAGACTTTATTTTTAATTCAGACAAGGCCACAAAAAAAAGCAGTCTGTTGGTCGAGCTAAGCGCAGAACTTCGTGAAGAGGTTCATGACGCTCTTAAAATACTGATGGAGCAATGGTGTGGCAAGACGTTAATACCCACCTTTGTTTATGGTATTCGCGTTTATCAGCGCGGCGCCGTATTAAAATGCCACCAAGATAGACTAGAAACGCATATTATTAGCGCGATAATTAATGTTGATCAGCAAACAGATAAAGACTGGCCTCTGGTTATTGATGACAATTATTATCGCAGCAATGAGGTGATTTTAAAGCCGGGCGAAGTGATCTTTTACGAAGGCGGACGGCTGTCTCATGGACGGCCGTATCCGCTAGAAGGCGATTCATTTGCCAATGTTTTTTGTCACTTCAAACCGGTGGACTATATGCCCCGAGCAGTAACGCAAGATACCTAAAAACAGACAATTTTAAAGATTAAATCGACGAGTCATTAACCGCTGAAAGGCTTGAAAACGAGATGGATGCCTTAACCTGTTGATTTAGCATAGTCACCAACACCAGCGCTCGATTATTACCATCTGGCTGATGAAAGACCGCGTCCAGCCCCCGAAAGGGACCCTCTATAATATTCATTTTCTCACCCGCCTTGGGCAGGCTAGACACCACTTGATCTTCGTCTGCAGCTACCCGACGCCGTAACTGGTCAATTAAATCTGAGGGTACCTTGATCGGTCTACCACCGCTGCTCACAAAGTGACTGACGCCACGAGTGGATCGAATACTGGTTGCTGAGACCGAAGATTCCCCCAACTGAACAAAGAGGTATCCTGGAAACAAAACCTCAACGGCTTCAATTCTTTTACCGCGAGCAATTTTTTCAACACGGATCATCGGGCAAAAAGATTCAACCTCTTGTCGCGCCAAATTTTCAGCGGCGCGAAGCTCTTCCCTCGACTTTGTTTGTAATAAAAACCAATCCACTTGTATCACCTTCACTATTGGCTAATTATTGTGCTTCTAGTATAGCAAGTACTTCATTTTGCCGCTGTTCCAGCAATGCCCTGTCACCTCGGGTTTCCACATTAAAGCGCACCACTGGCTCGGTGTTACTCATGCGTAAATTAAACCGCCAATCGGCAAATTCCATAGAGATTCCGTCAACGGTATCGATGACCAGTGCCTGAGCCTCAAAGTGTTGTTTAACCTGACTAATCGCCTTAGCAGGGTCTGCTATTGTGAGGTTAATCTCGCCAGGTGAGGGGTACGCCTCGACCATCGCATTGACCAAATCTGACAGTGGCCGTCCACTGCTGCTAATTAGCTCCATCACTAACAGCCACGGAATCATTCCACTGTCGCAGTAAAAGAAGTCTCGGAAATAATGATGGGCACTCATTTCGCCACCATAGACCGCATCTTCGGCTCGCATACGCTCTTTAATAAAGGCATGGCCAGTCTTTGACTGTATAGCCTGGCCGCCATTTTTAGTCACCACGTCGATGGTGTTCCAGGTCAATCGGGGGTCATGAATAATTTTAGCACCCGGGTTTTTTAACAAAAAGGCCTCTGCCAACAGGCCAACAATATAGTAGCCCTCAATAAAGTTACCTTTTTCATCGACCAAAAAACAGCGATCAAAATCGCCATCCCAAGCGATACCCATAGCCGCGCCATGTTCTAATACCGCATCGATGGTTGAGCCGCGATTTTCAGGTAACAGGGGGTTGGGGATACCGTTTGGAAAAGATCCGTCTGGGTTGTTATTAATTTTAATGATCTCTATGGGCAGTTGGAGACTCTTAAAACGCGCCTCGACCGCATCAACTACAGGGCCTGCTGCGCCATTACCTGCGTTCATCACCAGCTTAATCGGCTTGATAGCCGACAAATCGACATAATCGCAAAGATGATCTAGGTACTCTTCAATGATAGACACCTGAGCATACCCACCACGATTAGCCGTATCGACTGGAGAGAAATTATTTTCTTCAGCAATACGTTTAATGTCCAATAAACCGGTATCCGAGCTAATGGGCCGAGACCCCTCCCTAATAGGTTTCATCCCGTTATAGTCGATAGGGTTGTGACTGGCTGTCACCTCAATACCCCCGTCAGCTTGCAAGTGAGATGTGGCAAAATAGACCTGCTCTGTTCCTACCATGCCAATATCAATGACATCAGCTCCAGCATCTCGAATACCCTCACTAAGCGCTGTTTTTAGGGACTCGCTCGTCAACCGAATATCACCACCGAGTACTACATTTTTCGGTTTGAGAAATTCAGCGTAAGCCCGGCCAATACGATAGGCCACGGCCTCATCTAGCTCAGTGCCGAGCTGTCCGCGAATATCATAGGCCTTAAAACAGGTGAGCTTGTTCATGAAACAGTATCCTTGAGAGATCTTTAGTCGTCTAAGTGAGTGCCGCGGCAGGTGCAGTTTAATGGAATGGCCAGATCATTGGTACCAATGTACCAACATGATTCTCACCCATGGGGATAAAAAAAACGGCCGCCATCGCGACCGTTCTAGTTTACAGCATCGGGATCATTATTGGACCATAATGGCGCCTTTATTGGCCTCGAAAGTCATGTCACCAACACCGTTAACCATGACAATATCTTTTGCGCTAGCAAAAGGCCCATTAGCGTCGCGGTATTCTATAATTGCAGCGGCAGTCATTGGGCCAACACCCTTAAGGGCCTCAGCTATTTCTTCGGCAGTGCCCGTATTGATGTTAACCATCATTGGTTCTAACTTTATCATCATAGTCTTAGGGTCTTCCATCATCTTAGACTTGTCCATGGCCTCAGACATTGAGTCAGCCATCGGGTCAGCCATTGAGATTGATGAGGTAGATAGTATAAAAAGTACCGCGGTGCTTACTAATAATTTATAGGTAATGTTCATATGCGAATTCCTTATCAGGTAGATTAAAATTAGTTATCACGTCTAGGCAATGCTAATAAGCCTTCCGCTGATTAAGCCGCGTTGCGAACAATCATTAGAAGTCAGCACTACTAAACCAGTAAACATGAAAGTAATGCGCGCGGAGTTGACCGACTTCACACTAATGAAAGGTTTTAACCAAATTGACAAAAACAAAGCTGATTACTATAGTGCGCGCCGCTGTATTAAGTTGCATTGCTAGGCAATAGGATTCACTCTATACAACAGTAAAGCCCAGGTGGTGAAATTGGTAGACACGCTAGCTTCAGGTGCTAGTGCTCTTACGGGCGTGGAGGTTCAAGTCCTCTCCTGGGCACCAA
>JAPKEJ010000040.1 GCA_028822155.1 Porticoccaceae bacterium | reverse complement strand
AATTTTTCTTTTAATTTTTTCAGGGCTTCATCAATATCCGGTGGACCTTGATCGTTTCTGTTACCACCCCAAGGGTCTTTTCCACCACCCGGTTCATTCCAGGCCATAATATTCTCCAAGTTAAATTTAATGTCTAATTAAAGACAACGATTATAGAGCCCTACGGCTCTAATGTACGACTAGATGCAGTTTATTTTAACACCAGACGCTTATAATGTGACCAAATCATGCTTTTTCAACCCCGCAGCTTTCAAAATACGGAAAAAGTCATTCTCAGCCAGCTGAATTTCCAAATTTATAATACCTAGTTCACCAGCGCTTTCATTCAAAACTGCCTTATGGCGATACAATGCGGCCCGAAATGCACCCTGACTAGGCTGCAGTTGCAGATGCTCATGCACTATCTTGCAGGGCAATCTTTCGGCTATCGCCTGGAGCAATAAGTCCAGACCATCGCCGGTCAGCGCGGAAACCCAAACTGCAATAGGCATACCATCAGCGTCACGATCAATTCTAGATGAAAAATCATCTAGCAAGTCACCTTTATTGTAGACCATCAATGATGGGATTTTGTCAGCCTCAATTTCTTTTAGCACCTCGTCAACACGTACTATATTAGTGGCACGATCTTCTGCGGCGGCATCGATAACATGAAGCAACAGATCAGCCGATACAGCCTCTTCCAAGGTTGCTCTAAACGCATCCACCAAACGGTGAGGTAAATGACTAATAAAACCAACCGTGTCAGCAAAAATAACCGTACCGATATCGGCGATATCCAGCCTGCGCATTGTCGGATCTAGTGTTGCAAACAATTGATCTGCAACGAACACATCAGCATTAGTTAGTTTATTAAAAAGCGTCGATTTACCTGCGTTCGTATAACCGACCAGAGAAATGGTGGGTATTTCAGAGCGCTGACGCCCTCTTCGACCCTGATCTCGCTGTTTGCGAACTTTTTCGAGACGCTGTTTGATTAATTTAATACGATCTCTGACCATCCGGCGATCAGACTCAAGCTGCGTTTCACCAGGCCCACGCATACCAATGCCGCCCTTTTCACGATCAAGGTGGGTCCAACCTCGAACCAGGCGCGATGAAAGATGTTGAAGTTGCGCAAGCTCGACCTGTAACTTACCTTCATGAGTTCGCGCACGCTGAGCAAAAATATCTAGAATAAGCCCTGTTCTGTCCAAAACCCTGCACTGCAAAACGGCTTCTAAATTACGCTCCTGACTCGGCGACAGATTATGATTAAATATCACCAATTCGGCATCGACACTCTTTACCGTCGCATTGATCTCATCGAGCTTACCTGTGCCTATAAAAGTCTTGGCGCTGGGCGATTTTCTGGAGCCAGTAATAAACTCCACAGGATCGCCGCCAGCAGAAAGCACTAGCTCTTCAAATTCTCTAGGATCTTCAGGTTCAGATTCACTATTAAGCTTGATATGTACAAGTACCGCTTTTTCGCCAGACTCTGGTCGTTCGAAAAATAATGCCACCGGCTAGAATTGGTCCTCGCCATACTCTTCACCGTCATCTTGGTCCGCGCCGCTACTTGGCAGTCGAACGACACGAGAGGGGACAATGGTAGAAATTGCGTGCTTGTAGACCATTTGGCTGACAGTATTTTTTAACAGGACAACAAACTGATCAAATGACTCAACCTGTCCTTGAAGCTTAATACCGTTAACTAAGAATATTGACACTGGAACTCGTTCTTTTCTTAACACGTTAAGAAAAGGGTCTTGCAGATTATGCCCTTTTGACATGGAGATTTCTCCTTATTGACTATTCAATATAGGCTGCATGGATCGCAGCAAAAGTGTAAGCGGGATTGCGGCCGCTTTTAGAAGCTTTCTTTATTGCTTCCTACTATTACAATATGGGGGGCTCTCTTAGTATTTTCAAGCTTTGATTACATATATTTATGCAACTATGATAACTCTCACCATTATCAACAAGAATTTCTCGTGCATTTGGCCAATTGCGCAACCAGGTTATCTGTCGCTTGGCTAACTGCCGACTGGCTATAATGCCCTTTTCTATCGCTTCTTCAATGCTTAGCAGGCCATCGCAGTAATCCCAAAGCTGCCGATAACCCGCCGATCTCATGGCAGTTGAGGTAGCGGCGAGATCACCGCGTTGATAAAGCGCCTTAACCTCTGACTCAAAGCCCTGCTCCATCATAAGGTGAAAACGCTGGGCAATGCGCTCATGCAATAAAGAGCGATTGTTACTTATTAGCGCTAGCTGGGTTACCTGATATTCATCCTCGATACCCGTACCTTTTGATAAGGATAGCAGCTCTGATAGAGGTGACCCTGTAATCAGGTACACTTCAAGAGCTCGTTGAATTCTTTGCGAATGATTTGGATGTAATCGGGCAGCCACCGTTGGGTCAATAAGCTTTAGCTCTTCGTGCAGGCTAGGCCAGCCAGACTTTTCGGCTCGCCCTTGCAGCTCATCACGAATGACTTGATTCGCCGGAGGGAGATCGGCAAGACCTTCAAACAATACTTTAAAATAAAGCATGGTGCCGCCCACAAGCAGCGGTATACGTCCTGTCGCGGTGATCTCAGCCATTTGCACCTTAGCATCTTTAAGGAAATCCCCGGCGCTGTAGGCCTCAACAGGATCTCTAATATCGATAAGCCGGTGTGGATGTTGTTTGAGCGTCTCACGGTCAGGTTTTGCACTACCGATGTCCATTTGACGATAAACTTGGGCAGAATCGACACTAATAATATCAATAGGTAGGTGCTCACGAAGGGCTATCGCTATGTCCGTTTTCCCTGAAGCCGTTGGGCCCATTAAGAAAATTGCTGGAGGTAACGATGATACTGACATGACGAGATTACCTATTGGCCGCGTAAAAATAGCTTATCTAGTTGATCCAGTGTTAATTGAGACCACGTTGGTCGTCCGTGGTTGCATTGCCCACTGCGTTCAGTTATTTCCATATCACGCAGTAAACCATTCATCTCAGGAATGCTGAGCTTCCGATTGGCTCGCACCGAACCATGACAGGCCATAGTGGAAAGAATCTCATTGATATGATCTCTAATACGCTCTGAGGTTCCATGCTCTAACAAGTCAGAGATCACATCTCGCAATAAGCCTTCAACTTTCGATCCTCGCAAGATAGCTGGTATTTCCCTTACGATGACACTTTCCAGTCCGACTCTCTCAACACTGAAACCAAGCTGCTGGAATAACTCATAATGGGCCTCGACAATATCAGCCTCTCGCTGGCTTAAAGCTAGGCTTTCTGGCACCAACAAGGGCTGCGCCGCTAAGCTTTGATCATCGAAAGCCTGTTTCATTTGTTCATATGTAATTCGCTCATGGGCAGCGTGCATATCAACAACAATTAGCCCATGACTGTTCTCTGCAAGGATAAAAATACCTTTCAACTGAGCAATGGCAAATCCTAATGGAGGGACCTCTTGTTCACCCTCGGTGCCGTCCTCGCCCTGCGCAGAATAAAGACTCTGATAGTTACTTAAGGGCGTATTAACGCTATTGAATCTCGACTGCGAGCTCTGCCATGTTTGCTGATAACCGCCAGATGGAGTACCCAGCAATGACAACGATGACTGTAAAGATTGATTGGCTAGAGGATCTTCTTGCCTCAAACCTACCATTCCAGCTGCGGGGTCTCCTGCACCCGCCTCCAAATGATCTTGGGGCCGATCGCTTGCTAGAGCTTTTTGTAATGTACTGGATACAAAGCTATGGATAGAGCCACTCTCACGAAAGCGCACCTCATGCTTAGTGGGATGTACATTGACATCAACATCCGAAGGTAGGATCTCTAAAAACAACACATAGGCTGGATGACGACCATGGTAGAGAACGTCCTGATAAGCCTGACGTACCGCGTGCGAAACAACCTTGTCACGAATAGAGCGACCATTAACAAAGAAATACTGCAGATCCGGCTGGCTTCGAGAGAAAGTGGGTAGCCCAATCCAACCCCATAACCGGATACCAGTGCGATCATTATCAATGTAAAGCGCCTGCTCCATAAATAACGGCCCACAGATATCAGCAACACGTTTTTCTTGTTCAGCATGATTTGCAGCGGGCCGTAAATTAAACTGTACTTTTTGGTTATGGCGTAAACTAAATGCCACGTCCATTCTGCTGAGCGCTAATTTTTTGATACCGTCATAGATGCGTTTATATTCAGTGCCTTCGGTACGCAGAAATTTACGTCTCGCTGGCGTGTTAAAAAATAGATCCCTCACCTCAACACTCGATCCCGTCGGATGAGCTGCTGGTTGCAGCTCTACCTTCATATCTCTACCTTCCGAGATTGCTTTCCAGCCTTTGCTATCACCGGTATTTGAAGTGAGGGCTAATCGCGACACTGAAGCTATACTGGCCAAAGCTTCACCGCGAAATCCTAGAGTCGAAACCGCCTCTAGGTCATCTAAATTGGTAATTTTACTGGTGGCATGTCGGCTTAGGGCCAGAGGCAAATCAGCCTCAGAAATACCACAGCCATCATCCCGCACCTTAATTAACTTAACCCCCCCCTGTTCAACCTCCACATCGATTCGCTGAGCCCCTGCATCTAGACTGTTCTCGCAGAGCTCTTTGAGAACCGAGGCTGGACGCTCGACAACTTCGCCTGCGGCAATTTGATTTGCCAGCTGCGGACTGAGGATATGAATACTAGGCATGATTGCAAACCTTAGAATAATATTTAATGTTGGAGCTCACTTTAGCTTGGTGGAATAGAGATCTTTTGTCCAACCCGAATCGAGCTAGACGTCAGATTATTGTATCTTAATATTTTACTCACTGAGGTATCGTAACGCTGAGCTATCTCGCCAAGAGTGTCGCCTCGAGCAATAACGTAGGTCCTTTTTTGCTTATCATGACTCCCCGCCAAGGAGGTTCCCACTGGTGGCCTAAGAGAGTAATAGTCGACTAGCCCGTCAAATATTGCCTGTGCTATTTTTTTCTGATGATCCGCATTACTCAGCAGCCTCGCCTCTCGAGGATTAGAGATGAACCCCGTTTCAACTAGCAAGGAAGGGATGTCAGGAGATTTAAGTACCAAAAACGAGGCTTGCTCTACCCGCTTCTTATGTAATTTAGTCACCCTGCCCATATTATTTAAGACGAACTTGCCAGCCTCAAGACTTCGACGTAAGGTTTCATTCATCGAAAGATCAAGTAAAACTCCTGCAAGAACATCATCTTTGTCATCTAAGCTTAAGGTGCTGGCACCGCCGATAAGATCAGCTCTATTCTCCTTAGACGCTAAATATCTAGCGGCCTCACTGGTGGCACCCTTAGTTGACAGAGCGTAGACAGAGGCACCATTTACGGATGACTGTGTAAATGCATCTGCATGCACCGAGATAAAAAAGTCTGCGCCACTCTGGTGGGCAATAGCCATGCGTTTTCGGTGCCCAACATAGTAGTCACCATTACGAACTAAAACCCCGTCAAAATGAGTATTTTGATCAAAAAGCTTTTCAATTTTCTTAGCAATTTGTAATGCAACGATTTTCTCTTGGATCTTTTTTGGCCCCAGGGCGCCGGGATCTTCTCCGCCATGACCTGCATCAATGGCGATGGTGATTTTTCGATTTTTGCGCTCTAATATCTTATCAACCGTTTTGCTAACCGCTTGCTTCTTGCCATACAGGTCAACCACCAATCGATTGCCATATTTTTCATTGGCTTTAAGGGTAAAACTTTTCGGGTTGACACTACTATTTAGGTCTAGAACGATTCGAAAGTCGCTTTTGTTACGCACTGCATGACGAATACTCGCAATTGGCGTTGTACTTAGATCAAGGGTTTTGAAAGTAGTTTTCAGGTCTACATCTGTCAAATCAATAACGAGCCGATTGGGGTTTTTGAGGATAATCAGTTGATGTTCAGCTGCCTCGCTTAAATCAATCACCAGACGGGTATAATCAGGGGCCTGCCACAAGCGCACAGAGTCTATGTCCGCTCCTACTACATAGGTAGACATCAAAAGCATAATACCGGCAGCCCAGCAAGGCAAACCAACCATCGATGTCCTTAATTTTTTGTGGCCGCTTACTTTCAATGAATGCAGTGCTCTTATTATATTAATGTAACTATGCGCTAATGCCTTTGACGATTTGCGTCACTAGTTTTTCACCATTGGCAGAATAAGCCTGTACAGTAACACGGCGTCCATCATTCTCATGCATGATGCTAATACTAACATCTGCCGTAGGTAAAAACCCCTCGCCGCGTTCTGGCCATTCTATCAAACAGAGCGCCGCGTCTTCTAAATAATCCGTAAAACCCATATAGTCGAGTTCTTCAGCGTCTACCAGACGATACAAATCAAAATGATAAACCATACCGATGTCTAGTGTATAAGGCTCAACTAAAGTATACGTTGGACTTTTTACCGCTCCTTTGTGCCCCAAACCCTGAAGCACTCCACGACTGAGAGTTGTTTTTCCAACGCCTAGGTCACCCTGCAGCGTAATAATCAATGGCCACGGCAAACTTTTGGAGAGCTGACGGCCAAAGGCGACCATGGCCTCCTCGCCAACAATATCAAAGTTCGTAATCGTAACCATTTGACTGTTCACAAAAGCTCCTGACCCCATTGATTCATAGCGTCGGTTAAATATGGAAGGATGTCTGTCGCAACCAAACCCTTGTAACCTTTTTCCTGCACCGCCATATCAGCAGCAGCTGAATGTAAACAGCAACCTAATTCTGCTGCAGTTTGCAGATCGACACCTTGGGCTATCAGACTACCAATTACACCACTTAAAATATCACCCATACCACCAGTAGCCATTCCAGAATTACCATAAGGGCATACTTTTATAGGCTGTCCATTTTGTGCTGACACAATAGTCCCAGCGCCTTTGAGGATCACAACAGCATTGTATTTCTCTTGGAGTCGTCGAACCGCAGAAAATCGGTCCGCTTCAATTTCAGCAACAGGAATATCTAACAATCTCGCCGCCTCCCCGGGGTGCGGAGTCATAATCCAGTTTATATTCTGAAGGTTAGTCACAACACGGCCTTCCGATATTATATTTAAGCCATCCGCATCAACAACCATCGGTAGATCGCTCGCCAAAGCTTTTTGCATCAACTGTTCCGACCAAGAAGACCGTCCCAATCCTGGGCCGATTACTAGTACCGTTGGTCGTTCAAGCAATGGCTCTAGTTGCTGACCTGATGCGACGGCACAGGCCATTATCTCGGGTTGTCGCGCCAAACTTGCCGTGATATGTTCGGCCCGAGTAACTAAACTAGTCAATCCAGAACCCGTGGTTAAACTAGCCTCAGCAGACATTATGGCGGCTCCGCCAAAGCACAGGTCGCCGCCTATAACCATGCAATGGCCTCGTTGGCTTTTATGCACATCTGCCTCTGGCTCAGGTAGGTATTCAAGGAGATCAGACAGATCCATTAGTTCTGCTGAGGGTGCAATTTTTTGTAAGATAGATTCTGGTATATCCAGCGAATCATAGACGATCTCGCCGCTCACGGCTGGCCCGCGTCCAGTAAATAAACCTTGCTTAGCCCCAATAAATGTTACGGTCAAATCAGCCTTCACCGCTATATCTTCAACCGCACCTGTGTCAGCATTTAATCCTGAGGGAATATCAATAGACACTACTGGAAGAAAGGAACAATTAATCACCTCAATAGCTTCGGCAAAATCAGCTCGAAGAGAGCCTTTAAAGCCGGTACCCAGCAAACTATCAACAATCACACCCTGGGATAGATCGCAGTCAATTTTGAGCTCCTGTAAACTTACATTAGCCTCGATGCACAATTGTTTTGCGAGATTGGCATCGCCTGAAATTGCTGCAGTATTGCCCACCTCATAAATGGTTGCGGGGATATTTTGCTTTGCAGCTAACGCGGCAATAATGTATCCGTCACCACCATTATTACCCGCCCCGCAGAAGATGTGTAAAAAGCTTGGTTCACCGAAGGTTTCAAGCAACTCAGCAAAGGCAACAGCACCCGCTTTTTGCATCAGATTAAAGCTAGGTATACCCGCATTTTTGACGGCCAACCGATCTAATTCTCGAACTGTTTGGGTATTAAATAAGGCATCTTGAAGAAGAGTGTGCGACATGGAGCAGATATCCCAGTAAAATTAGGTTAATTATAAGGCAGAATGGCCCCGAAACCATGCAAGAAATGAATATTGAGGCAGAGAAACTCGAGAATTTAGCCAAAAAAATTAAGGCTTGGGGTGCCACCTTGGGTTTTCAACAGGTTTCTATCGTCGAACCAGATTTAAGTCTGGCATCCGATAGACTGCATCAGTGGTTAGAAAAAGGGTTTCATGGCTCCATGGACTGGATGTCCGAACATGGCGATAAACGCTATGTGGTAGAAAAGTTAGTTGATCGCACTGTTCGTGTTATCTCTGTACGCATGGACTATCTTGCCGACGACAAAATGATCGCTGTTTTAAAAGACGATAACAAGGCCTATATTTCTCGGTATGCTTTGGGGCGAGACTATCACAAGGTTATTCGCAACCGACTCGCCACTTTGATAAAGAAGATTAAGGATGATCTACCAGAACACCAGCTATCACAACGCCCTTTTGTCGACAGTGCTCCGGTAATGGAGAAACCGATTGCTGAGCAGGCTGGATTAGGCTGGATCGGTAAAAACACTCTATTGCTTAATGAGGATGCGGGATCATGGTTTTTTCTTGGCGAGATATATACTTCATTGAAATTACCGGTCGATTCGCAAAAGCAACGCAACCAATGCGGAAAATGTAAAGCATGTATCACAGTATGCCCAACCGATGCTTTTCCTGAACCCTATGTCTTAGATGCTAGGCGCTGTATTTCCTACCTCACGATTGAGCATAAAGAGGCTATTCCAGAAGAGTTGAGGCCGCTGATGGGAAATAGAGTATTTGGCTGCGATGACTGTCAAATTAGCTGTCCTTGGAATCGTTTTGCCACGCCTACCAAGGAAGACGATTTTACACCGCGGCATAATCTAGACTCCCCCTCTATGGTGACTTTGTTCAATTGGGAACCAGAGGAATTCCTCGACAATACCCAAGGCTCACCTATTCGCCGTATTGGTCATGAACGTTGGCTACGAAATCTTGCTATAGGATTGGGTAATGCAAAAGGATCAGAAGAAATCCTCCACCAACTCGAAGCCAAGGCAGACCATCCCTCAGCTCTTGTGCGAGAGCATGTTAAATGGGCAATAAGGCAACAACAAGAAAAACTTAAGCCCGAATAAAAACTTCCCGATAGTAGGCGAGTTCGCCGATCGAATCATAGATGTCATCCATGGCCAAATGACTGCCTTTTTTGGAAAATCCACCCTCTAAATCGGGTCGCCATCGCACGACTAACTCTTTAAGTGTACTGACGTCCAGATTACGGTAATGGAAAAAGGAAGCTAACTCCGGCATATAACGGACTAAGAAGCGTCGATCTTGACCAATTGAATTGCCGCACATAGGCGACTGACCCGGCTCCACCCAGCCACTTAAAAATTCGATGGTTGCAGACATGGCCTCAATTTCGCTAATTTGGCTATTGCGCACCCTTTCAGTCAATCCTGAGCCACCATGCTGCGAAGTATTCCACTCGTCCATTCCATCTAGTAGGGAATCACTTTGCTTAATTACTATAGAAGGACCCTCGGCTAATAGGTTTAGCTGTGAGTCAGTAATTACCGTCGCAATTTCAATAATTCGGTCGACTAGAGGATCTAGCCCTGTCATCTCCAAATCAATCCAGATGAGATTAAGGGGGTCAATTTTTTTCATTTAGGTACCTGTTTTTGACCTTTAGTATCGATCAGTCTAGTTATGATGCAAGGAAAATGTTACTTACGGCGCTAATGCTATATCCTTACACCCCATAACGCCAGAAATGGCTACATGTTACCTAGGACACTGTTATCTATGAGTAGCCATCTTACACCCCATGAGTAAGCGTAGACTCAGTGATCGTCAAAAAGGTCGTATTCAGTCGATTCAATCTCGCCGCCGCGAGCGTGCCATCAGCAAGAATTCAATTGCTGAGGAAGATATTGGAAACCTTACCAAACTTGGTCCCGAGACTCTTGGTACGGTGGTGACCAATTTTGGTTCTCAAGTGAACATTGAAGCCGCCGAAGACCCCCTAAAAGGACAGGTCATACGCTGTCACATGCGAGCTAACTTAGATAGTCTTGTCACTGGAGACAAGGTGATATGGCGCTTTGCGGAGCCTCATGGCGTGGTAGTGGCTAGGCAACCAAGGGAGACTGAATTGGTTCGCCCAGACATTTATGGAAAATTACGCCCAGTGGCAGCTAATGTGAATTTAATAGCCATCGTATTTGCACCGAAACCTACCGCATTTAGTAATTTACTGGATCGTTATTTGGTGGCATCCGAGGCTCATGGTATCAAACCATTGCTGGTTCTTAATAAGACCGATATGTTACATGAAAGTGATTTTAAGGATATTCAGCAGCTGATCGATGACTACACCTTTATTGGCTATGATATTATTCAGGTGTCGTCCAAAACTGGCGATGGTATTGACGCCCTGCAAGACTACTTAGCCGGTCAAACTGCAATATTTGTAGGTCAATCTGGTGTGGGCAAATCTTCATTGATTAATCTTCTGCAACCGCAAGCTAATATGCCAGTTGGGCCTCTATCGGTGGGCAAGGAAAAAGGTACTCACACTACAACGATTTCTAAACTTTTTCACCTTGCCGGTGGCGGTGTTTTAATCGACTCTCCAGGCATTAGAGAATTTGCCTTGACTCACCTGAGTCAAGAAAAAGTCATCAATGGGTTTATTGATTTCCGCCCATATCTTGGCTACTGCAAGTTTCGAGACTGCAAGCATGATAAAGAAATTGGCTGTTGTCTTTTGGCCGCAGTCGCGGACAAAAAAGTACTGATGACTCGATTGCACAACTATCGTCAGATTATTTTGTCTCAACAATCCACTAGATTTTAATATTTGCTAAAGCCCGCATCTTCACAGCGGTATCTATCAGCCCAAAGGACCTTAAATGATTGGCCCAATACCCCGCCTAATCGAACCCCAAGAGCTAGAGTCTCTGCTGGGTGATGAACGCTTAATTATTATCGATCTGTGTAACGTTTCGCTGTATGCCATTAAGCATGTGCCGGGCGCTGTGCACCTGTCTTCTAATGCCCTGATGTCCACCACACCACCAGCCATGGGTAAATGTCCGAGTTTTAGTGAGATAAAGTCGCTGATTAGCCACCTCGGCATTAATGCGGCAAAGCAGGTCGTTGTCTATGATGATGAGGGCGGTGGTTGGGCGGGGAGATTTACTTGGATAATGGATTTAGTTGGATTGCACAATTGGTCTTATTTAAATGGGGGAGCTGTAGCCTGGATAAAAGAAGGATTTCCTACTGAGAGTTCACCAAACGACCCCAATAGCGTTAAAGCTGATATCGGCGATGATTTCGCCCATCCAGAGGCTTCAATCACCGCAGCTGAAATTTTATCCTCTCTTGACTCTAGCGATTTCGCTATTTGGGATGCTAGGAATCCAGCGGAGTACTCAGGTGATATTGTTAATGCTACGCGAGGTGGCCATATTCCCGGCGCAATTAATCTTGAGTGGACCGACCTAATGGACCCCCAAGCGAATTTGCGTATTCACAAAGATGCGCAAAACGTTTTAGATAGCTTGGGCCTAACCAAAGATAAGCGTATTGCCACACACTGCCAACAACATCATCGTTCCGGCTTTACCTATATGGTAGCCCGAATTCTTGGTTATAATAATATAGCCGGCTATGGTGGATCATGGGCCGAATGGGGTAATCTCGACCACACACCAGTTGAGTATGGCCCATAACGGCCCAATACCCACTTTGAATCTACCTGCCTAAAAATGAGAATCTAGATTATGAGTCACCGCGCAGATATTTTTGTTGCCGCACAACGCATCTTGCCCAAGCATGCTCTCTCTCGAATGATAGGTAGGGTAGCAGAGTCAAAACGCCCGTGGCTAAAAAACATCCTAATAAAGTGTGCCATCGCTGCTTTTAATATCAATATGCAAGAAGCAAAAAGTGATAATCTTGATGATTATGATAGTTTCAATGCTTTTTTTACGCGAGCGTTAAAAGATGCGGCGAGGCCTATCCATACTGATAACAATAGTGTTGTTTGTCCAGCAGACGGTGTGGTGAGTCAGGCAGGAAATATTAGCAAAAATAAAATACTACAAGCCAAAGGTATCGATTACTCGGTCGGCCGCATATTAGGAAACTCAGCGGAGGCCAATCACTACCACGATGGCAGTTTCGCCACTATTTACCTTTCACCTAAAGACTATCATCGCGTACACATGCCTATCAGCGGAAAATTATTGCGTACACGCTACATCCCAGGAGAATTATTTTCAGTAAATGACCAGACAGCACAGAGTTTGAACGGGTTGTTTGCTCGAAATGAGCGCTTAGTCTGTGAGTTTGAGTCTGACCTGGCGGGTCAGTTTTCAGTGATCTTTGTTGGTGCTATGTTAGTGGCGGGTATTGAAACTATTTGGGGTGGATTTGAGCAGCCAGGGCCCGGCGCAGTCCGAGAACATGACCTCTCCGATCAAGCATTAATCTATGCTAAAGGCGATGAAATTGGTCGATTTAAATTCGGCTCAACCATTGTGTTGTTATTTGGAAAGGATGCTGTAAGCGGATTAGATGCACTATTGCCGCAGTCACCTGTGCTTATGGGCCAGAGTATTGCCATTCTTGATTAACCCTAGCTAAGAACTTAAGGTCCGGCTATATCAATCCTCAGAAAAGCGATGTACCGCGTCGATGAATATTTTCACTTTGGCCGGGTCAATATCTGGAGTAATGCCGTGGCCAAGGTTAAATATGTGGCCATTACCAGAGCCAAAGGACTGTAAAATAGTCTGGACTTGGCTTTCAATTGTTTGTTTATCGGCTCTTAATACCGCTGGATCCATATTGCCTTGGAGAGATACCTTACTGCCGACGCGGTTTTTGGCCGAGCCTATGTCAACCGTCCAATCTAACCCGAGACAGTGGCAGCCAGAACTAGCCATTGCCTCTAACCAATGACCACCACCTTTGGTAAACAATATCACAGGCACATCACGGCCATCGGCATGTTTGATTAGGCCATCAACAATTTTATTCATGTAAGCAAGTGAAAACTCTAGATAGGCATCATGACCTAGCGCGCCTCCCCAGGTATCAAAGATCTGTACCACTTGGGCTCCCGCACGAATCTGGGCATTCAGATAGTCAATCACGGAAAGAGCGAGTTTTTCTAGCAGTTGGTGCAGCACTTCAGGCTGGGTGTAAAGCATAGTTTTGGCACGAGCAAAATCACGACTGCTCTGGCCTTCGATCATATAGGTGGCCAATGTCCAAGGGCTTCCAGAAAAGCCAATCAAGGGCACACGGCCATTCAACTCGCGTCGAATCATGGCTATAGCATCAGTCACGTAACTCAGATCGCTGGCGGTATTTATTACCTTTAGCTGATCTACATCAGCTTCAGTTCTAACTGGCTTACGAAATTTTGGCCCCTCTCCTTCTTCAAAATATAAACCTAATCCCATCGCATCTGGAATAGTCAAAATATCCGAAAATAAGATGGCGGCGTCTAATTCAAACCGCTCTAGAGGTTGCAAGGTTACCTCGCAGGCCAGTTCAGTATTTTTACACAGGCTCATAAAATCGCCAGCCTGTGCTCTAACCTTTCTGTACTCAGGTAAATAACGGCCAGCCTGACGCATCATCCACACAGGCGTCTTATCAACAGGTTGACGGAATAAAGCTTTTAAAAAGCGATCATTTTTTAGCTGCATCATAAATTATTTAAATAGGTTGATTGATTAGCCCTAATATACATCGCGCAGATAGCGCTTTTCACGTTTTAGGTTGTTTACGTACTCTCCAGCTTTATCAGAGGTAAGATCACCATGTTCAGAAATCAGATCACATAGCGCCTGATCTACATCTTTAGCCATACGCGTAGCATCTCCGCACACATAAAAATAAGCACCCTGCTCAAGCCACTTATAAATGTCTGCGCCCTGCTCATGCATTCTAGTTTGCACGTATATCTTCTCTTTTTGATCCCGAGAAAATGCTAAATCAAGACGAGTTAACAAACCAGAATCTTGCATCTCCTGTAACTGTTCTTCATAAATAAAATCTGCAGCTCTAGTTTGATCGCCAAAGAACAACCAATTCTGACCTTTTGCATTACGCACCTGACGTTCTTCCAAAAAGGCTCTAAAGGGTGCAACTCCCGTCCCTGGACCAATCATAATCATTGGCGCATCGTCGTTATCGGGAACACGAAATGCTTTATTGGGCGAAACAAAGATGCCTACTTTACCACCTTCTATAATTCGATCGGCCAGAAACGTTGAACAGATTCCCTGATGCTCTCTACCTTCCGCTTGCCAGCGCACCGAAGCAACAGTGAGATGTACAGAACCTGGGTGTTGCTTGGGACTAGAAGAAATAGAATACGCACGATGCTGCAGTGGCTTCAATAAGGCCAAAAATTCTTCTGGTGAAAAAATGATACTAGAATTTAAATTCAATAGATCAAGAGTATCTTTACCCCACAGGTAATCAGCTAAGGCTTCTTTATCGCCGCTACTCATCACATGACTAAAGATATCATCCTCTGCCTGACGTTCTATGACCGCCAGAAAATCGCGGGCGGGCGTCGAAATTTCGTAACTATAGGTCAGTAATTCAGCAATTGTTTTAGTTTGCCCCTCAGGCACAATGTCTGACTCTATGCTCAACCTTTCTAAAAGCGAAGAAACTAAAATCGCATTGTTAATTGGCATCACGTTTAGCGCATCACCCGTTTTATAGCTTAGATCACTGTCAGCAAGGTCAAACTCATAGTGACGTATCTCTTTAGCCGATGTTTTTCCAGACAAGAGACTATTGGTTGTTAGGGTCGATGGGAAAGGGTTCTTACGGTTCCATATTGATTTGACTACCGCTGTTATTACATCTGCTTTAGGTGCCACTGCACTGCCATCATTAGCAAGGGGAATTACTCTATTAATCCACTCCTCAGCCATATCTTCATAGTCGATATCACAGTCTATGCGATCAACCAAACGTTTAGCGCCCAGTTGCTCAAGGCGAACATCTAACAACTTGCCCGCTTGGCAAAATTCATCGTAACCCGTGTCGCCTAACGCTAGGATTCCAAATTGCATTGCTGGTAGTTGAGGCATATTAGACGCGGAGAGCGCCTCCCAAAATAACTGAGTATTATCAGGCATTTCTCCTTCACCATAAGTTGCTATGGCAATAATAACTCGCTCCATAGCAGAGAATTCTTCTATCGAGACATCATCCAAGCCCTGCACTACTGGCTCAAAACCTTGGCCTCGAGCTACGGTAGCCGCATCCATTGCCAGAGCCTCCGCGTTGCCCGTTTGAGTGCCATAGAAGACATTAAGAATGGGCGCAGATGCTGCCCCTGACTTAAGCAATGCACCTGCATGACTCCCGACCATAGCCTTTGCCGACTGCATGCCCGCCAGAAAGCCCGCTAACCAAGACTTTTGGTCGCCGGTAAACGGAGCATCTTCAGGAATAAAGGGGAGCTTCATCAAAAGGCCTCAGGTTTAACCCACTTTGGGTAAGATATCATTTAGAGCATTGTGTGCAAAAAGCTCTTCAAAACTGGGGACATGCCCTAGCGCAATTTTATTTTTTTGCTGTTGGTACAGTATCCAGCCATAGGTCGCGGGACTATCCATTGATAAAATATTACGTAAACTTAGCGCTTCCTTAAAATCATTGAGTCGTTTACCCGCAATCATCGCTGCCAGTTCGGCCGCACTATACGCGGAAATAGCCTCTCGCGCATGTCTCAATAACCCATTCATGAGAGAGAAATCCTCTGTTAAAATCAGGTTGCGAGTCGCCTTGATTGCATCTGGATGCTCTATAGAGGTCACATTTGGCAACCGTTTCAATGATATTTTTTGCGCCGTATCTAATACCGAGTAAGTATTAAGCAGCTCATACATATCGCTACTAGCTAACTCTATATCCGGTACCTCGCCCTTTATCACGGGCTCACCCGACCGCCATGCGCGCTTTAATTTATTAACCTGGAATGCAGCAAGAGCAACAGCAAGCTCTTCCAAAAGCTCTTTCCTCGATTTAGCACCTAAAATCGCCTCATAATCTTGATACTGCAGGAGTGCTTTGGGCGTGATATAAGCAAAATTAGCTCGCTCCTCAGACCAGTGTTCCAGCAGCCACAGGGCTTTTTTAGATCCAGTCGCATCAACATGCCATTGCAATAATGTCTGCACAGCCTGAGCATGTATTTCAGCTTCCTCTGTGGCATCTGCCAAAGAGCCTAACAACACCGAGTCGTGGCTAATACTGTTGGTGAACTTTCCATAGGGGTCGTATTGGTAGGCGAAACCACCTGACATACCATTGCCAAACCCTTTCGAAAATGAACCTAAATTAAGCACCGCACCATTGGTCATATATTCTGCGCAAAAATCACCGACTCCTTCAACTACAGCCGTCGCACCAGAATTGCGCACGGCGAATCGATCGCCCGCCTGGCCTTCAATAAATATGCGACCTCCGGTCGCCCCAAACAGAGCAAAATTACCGATTAAAACTTTAGTCCCAGGCTTGTCACTGCCACCAGGCGGCGCATGGACGATAATTTCACCGCCACAGGCCGACTTCCCAACACCATCATTGCAGGTGCCGGTATGCGCCAAGACCATGCCATCATTACAAAATGCACCATAGGACTGTCCGGCAGTGCCATGAGTGGCAATGCGTATGGTTCCACTGCGGAGAAATCGCCGTCCACGACCATCTTCCAGCACTGCAGGCAATTGAAGCTCAGGAATTTCATGGTTGAGTATTCGCTCAATGTCGATGGCCAGTTGACCGCCAACACTTTTGTTACAGTTGTTAAGCCTCTGACTACTCGGCAGTTGGATCGATAGTTGTTTTTTATCAATTAAGGCATCTCGAATCACACCAAGAAAGCCATCATCGACCGCAAAGTCTCGCTCCATATAAATAGGCTTATCAACCTTATATTCTTCAACAACAGTTAACATTGCCCGTAGATCTAGCTGGCCAACTGATGACGGATGATCTAGTAAATGGAGAAAATCACATCGTCCTCGAGCCTCGCGCAATGAACGCAGGCCGAGTTGAGCAAGTATTTCTCTGACTTCATGGGCTATATTAAGTAAATATTGCCCCAGAGCACGAGGATCACCATCAAATACTTCTGGATTTGTAGTTAAGCCCGCAGGACATTTTATATTGCAGTTTTTAGCCATAACGCACTTCAGCATCATTAGAGCTGTGGTACCAAACTCAAAGCTGTCACCACCCATGAGAGCCGATTTAACTACGTCTGATCCAGTCTGATGAGCACCGGAACAACGCAAGATCACCTTCTCGCGCAGCCCATTGGCGCAGAGAGCTTGATGAACCTCCGCAATCCCTATTTCAGCGGCGCGACCCGTGTATTTAAGAGAGGTAACTGAAGCAGCGCCAGTACCACCGGTGCTGCCAGCAACATTAATGACGTCTGCACCTGCTTTTGCAACACCGACAGCAATGGTACCTATGCCATCGGAAGAGACTAGTTTTACGATCACCCTCACTCGCGCCGCCTTCGCATCGTGAATAAGCTGCGCCAAATCTTCAATCGAGTAGGTGTCATGGTGAGGTGGCGGCGATATAAGTTCTACCCCCGGAACACCACCGCGCGCAGCGGCTATTTCCACATTAACTTTAGGGGCAGGTAATTGACCACCCTCTCCAGGCTTAGCCCCTTGACCAATTTTTATTTCAATCTCTTCTAGCATTGGGTCTGCAAGATAACCTGCCCATACACCAAAGCGTCCTGATGCAAACTGTTTAATGCGTGAAGCTCGAATAGTCCCGTAACGAGAAATATGCTCTCCACCCTCTCCGCAGTTAGACATTCCACCAACCATGTTGGTGCCATGAGCAACTGCTTCGTGGGCAGTAGCCACTAATGCACCATGACTCATTGCTCCCGAGGCCAATAGCGGTGTGATCTGGCTCGCCGGCTGGACATTAATAAGATCAACTAATTCAGGGGCCGAACGAAGACGTGTAAAATAATGCCTAGCCTCTCCGGCAGCAACAATAGTTAGTGTTTTTTCACTGACTGAATGATCGACGATATGTACGCCAAAACGATCCGAACAGGATTTGGCCAAGGCCTGTAAACGATCTCCTCGATTAGGCAATGGTCCAGTCAATTGCAAAGCAAAGGTATCATCTTCGAGAGCTTCACATGAAAGTCCGCGAATAATGAAATGGTTATTCCCCGCACGATTAAAGAGCATCATCTCGCGACGAAAATCATTCGCTTCTGAAATAAAACTGATGTCAGCTGGAAAAGCTAGAACATCGCGAAGTGCCGCAGGCCGTCGCGCTCTCTCTTCAGCCATATCACGAGAGAAGTCTCTATATCCGGGAGTAATATTAAAGTTATCAATTTCAGTGGGACTAAGCCGATCAAAGCTAGTATTAGTGTAGCCTTCATCACTGATACCGAAAGCGCCCTCCATACGATTTAGGGTCAGTAACCGCAATACTTCATTAGTATCTCCATCGCCCTCTTTATCAAAGCTAATGGCTTCCTCGGTGAGCTCAACAAAACTTCGTACCGCCGTGACCCCATAAGAATGACCCGCGCCTTCTGCTCGCTCTTTAAATAATCCTAACATGGGGATGTCGCTTTCAACTTCGCAGGCAAGAGCACGCTCATGCCAGTCAGCAGCCGCCTGCGCAATTTCAGCGAAACCTACACCACCCACAGGAGATTTCATATTGGGAAAGTAACGCTGAAATACGGGGTCATTTGTATTTAAAAAGTTGGGCTCGAAAAACTCGCCACCGGAATAACTTTCGACAGTGCATAGACCAACTTTGCCCATTGTCTTCATTAAAGCCTTTTCCGCTGCCTTGGTAAATTTTTGATAAGCACCACTAACGTTGTCAGCAAATTTTTCCTCTGCACGCATCTGCAGTCCCATGGGATAGACGGCTGATGCGCCAAAACCCAGAGCACAAGCAACGTGATGAGAGGAACAAATTTGTCCGCTTTCAATAATCAGAGAGACCCGTAATCGCAGACCCGACTCTATTAACCGTTGATTAATAGCGGATACAATTAGCGTCATGGATATCGACGTATTAGCTCGAGACACATGACGATCACTAATAATAGCTATGCCGCCATGCTCCCTAGCAAAGCCCTCGACAGAATCACAAATCCCATCGATAGCAGATACTAAAGCGTTTTCGTTTGCACTCACGTCACCAAATACAGGCTCATAGAGCATTGGAAAATGACCCACAGGGGTCTCATTTTGAGAACTAATACTCAACATCTGTGAGTGATCGAGGATAGGTGATTGGATCAAAATCTGCCTACCCGCCTTACCTCCAATATTAGGCTTAGTCCCCAAAGCAACACGTAAAGTCATTCCTTCAGCTTCACGAATTGAATCTAGAGGTGGATTAGTAACCTGCGCAAAGCGCTGAGAGAAATATTTAGCAACACCGCCTTCATTATCGGACAAGGCATTAATAGCATTGCCATAACCCATTGCCGACACCTTTTCAGTACCTGTTGCAAGCATCGGATCCATCATGAATCGAAAGCATTCCTGATTCTGCGAGTAGCTGACATATCGACCGGCCAAAGGTAAATCACCAGAATATTGCGATGAGGATGTTTTCTCAGACTCTGGAACCGGTGGCAGGTCCTCGATTAAGATACGCGCTCGATCCACAAGGTTAGCGTAGTCTCGCTGACTAGCCAAAAGTTCAAGTGCCTCAGAAGTAGAAAAAGAACGCTGTTTCTGATGATCGTAGTACAGCATGCCACCAGCCTCAATACGGCCCCGACTTAGTACAGTTTCATCGCCAAAATCTACCTGTCCAGCTTCAGACATCACAGCCAGATAACACTCTGTTTCTATCGTTCTAAGTGGTCGTAACCCAAGACGGTCTAAGCGAGCTCCGATAATAGAGCCATCACCAAAAATAAGCGCTGCTGGACCATCATTTTTTTCTTCGTATAAGGAAAAGTACTCAAGCATAGAGCGCACAGAAAACGATAAGGTGGTATCGTTCTCCCATGCCGGCGGCATCATAGAGACTACAGCAGTCACTAAATCTAGTCCGTCTTCAACAACGCGTGAGTGTAATGTTTGATCTAAACGACAGCTATCTGACTGCCCTTTCGGCCTAATAATGTTGTTTTCTTTAGCCCGTGCAATAGCCACCTCGGACAATCGATTCTTTTTATCTGTATTCAACTCACCATTGTGCGCCATCAATCTAAATGGCTGAGCCATTGAGGGATGCGGATCTGTGTTAGTTGAGAATCGAGTGTGAAAGTAAAGGGTGTGAATGCTTTGGTCTGAATCATTAAGATCACAAAAATAAGGGATGATCTCGTGAGAGTTCAAGCGCCCTTTAAGAACCTGCATCCGAGATGACATTGACAGTGGGTACATCCCGTCAAGATCCTCATCGAGATAAGCTTTAGACTCTATTGAAAGCAAAGCTTTGTGAATCTTTTTTTCTAGTGCCGCGCCTCTAATCCCTTCTGGCGCTGCAAATACCCATTGAGCTATAGGCAGCTGGTACTTAATTGCTGCCGGGCGTAAAACTGAATTGTTGACTTCTACATTACGAGTAATCAGCGTGACCATACCCTCTGCTTCGAGGGCGTCATCAACCAGTTTCCTAGCTCTGCCATGCTGCCTTTGATCGTTAGGCAAGAAAAAATTACCTACACCAAATTCACCCGGCACTAAATTGCCTTGGTTGATCCTGCTAAAAAATGCAACTGACAAGTCAATTGATACACCCGCTCCGTCACCAACTCCTTCAGCTGACATGCCTCCTCGGTGGGGGACCGCGCACAGAGCTTCGTGGCCTTTAACCAACAAATCATGAGTCTGCTTACCATCTTTCCTGGTAAGAAAACCCACTCCGCAGCTACTTTTTTCAAAAGTACTGTCGTATAGGCCAAAGTTTTTTACATCATTCATAAGCACAGATTCTTGGTTGGGGGCTATTACTGCAATAGTTTCGGGCGCACTCTTATACGGCACTTTTCCGCCGGAAGGGTCACTATTCTACTCTTTTAGCTCGATTTTGGCTATCTGATTATGGTCAGGGGTGAGCATCACAGGTCAGACAGGATAGTCCTTTGGAGTAACTTCTGTCTGATACAGACTATTTGCTAAACAATTAGTTATTGGTTAGTGCTTTTACGTCTAAGAAAATCACTCAGATTCACACTAATTAATTATTGCAAAATTTAGCGAGGGTGGCATCCATCCATGCCTGAGTAAAATCCTGGCTCACATAACCATCACCCAAGCTTCTCAAAAGCACCAGTCTCAACTGTCCATCAAAGACCTTTTTATCTCGATGCATTAACCTCATAAAGGCATCTGCAGGCATATCCCCTGGAGGAGCCACAGGCAAAGAAAACATACTGATTAACTTTTTACCTCTATCAACATCAATTTGGGAAAGGCTTCCCGCATTCATCGACAAATCAAGCGCCATAACCATACCCGCCGCCACGGCTTCGCCATGCAGCCATCCTTGATATGCCTGAAAAGTTTCAATGGCATGGCCGAAAGTATGACCAAGATTTAGAATGGCTCTAATACCTTGCTCTGTTTCATCCGCGCTGACTATTTTAGCTTTGTTTATGCAAGATCTCTCAATAGCAATACTCAAGGCTGACTTGTCGCGCCGCATTAGCGCCTCTGCATTAGCTTCTAGCCACTCAAAGAACGAATAATCGGCTATCAAACCATACTTAATGACTTCAGCCATCCCAGCGAAAAACTGCCTCTCAGGCAAAGTAGCAAGAGTGTCGGTGTCTATTATTACCGCTATTGGCTGATGGAATGCACCCACCATATTTTTACCTAAAGGATGATTTACGGCCGTTTTACCGCCAACTGACGAATCTACTTGGGCTAGCAGGGTAGTTGGAATTTGAATAAAAGGAACACCGCGCTGGTAGGAGGCTGCCGCAAAACCAGTCATATCTCCAACAACTCCGCCACCCAAAGCTATTAACGTAGTCTTTCGATCATGGTTGTTCTCAAGCAGTTTGGTGAAAATACTGTTTAGATTATCGAGAGTTTTGAATCGCTCACCATCAGGCAAGGCTACCACGTCAACCTGTTTGGTGGTCAAAACTGCGGTTATAGATGACAAATAAAGAGGGGCGATCGTCTCATTAGTGACGATAAGAACTTTTCCACCCTGGATATATTGATTGAGATCAACCAAAGAGATTTGCTTGGGACCAATGTTTATAGGGTAACTTCTATCCCCTAAATCAACGGTAATAGTTTTTGAAGCCTTAGAGTCAAGACTTTCAGAATTAATCATAATGACAAGCACTCTTTCAAGTAAGCGCTCTATTTTAACCTTTTAACTACAGATTTGTTTAGCCCTTTTGATATCAAATAGAGGCCAATAATAATTAATCGCTGGCAAGAGTCCTTATAAGCTCCGCAGCTACCTTGGGGGCTTTAGTTCCGCCGGAAGCAAAAATGAGACTAGCAACTTCACGATAAAGAGGATCTCTCTCATCAAATAGCTTGTCGATAACGGCCTTACGATCTTCAACTTGCAGTAACGGACGTACTTTATCCCGCTTAGTGCGCTCATAAAGTTGCTGTTTGGTCGCAGATAAATAGACTACCTGACCGGCACCAGCCATCGCCACGCGGTTTTCCTTACGCAGAATAATGCCGCCGCCTGTAGCTATAACAGCGCCAACAGGTGCTTCAATCGCCAGCCGAAGCGCCCTAGATTCCCTCTCACGAAACCCTTCCTCACCCTCAACATCGAATATCCACTGAATATCAGCCCCGCTAGACTTTATAACTTCATTATCGATATCATAAAAAAGTCTATCCAACGCACCAGCCATCTCCCTACCTATAGTAGACTTGCCTGCGCCCATCGGGCCTATTAAAAATATATGCTGTCCAGTCATTTATCCACGAGACTATCGTCTATTACCTTAGGGGTTATAAAGATAAGTATTTCACGTTTGCCAGTAGTACGCATTTCTTTTCTGAACAATCTACCTATGCCCGGCAAATCCCCCAAAAATGGCACCTTACCCACAT
>JAPKEJ010000081.1 GCA_028822155.1 Porticoccaceae bacterium | reverse complement strand
GATCCAGGCGATCCAGATGACGGAGGAGATCCAGACGAACCGCCTGATTGAGGAGGCGACGGCAGCTGACAGGCGGCAAGCGCAGTAATCATAGCTACGAGAACAAACTTTTGTAACAAAGATCGCCCTTGAGTGTATTTACAAATATTGGTATCAGCTGTCTTTTTCAATCCTCAACTCCTACGGTTAGTCTCTCATAGTTCACAGTGTGGGCTGATTCTTGCGCCTGACGTTCAACAATACGTGGTCTAAAGCGTTTATTTCGGAAGTGTTTTTTTAACCACTTCATTTCATTGTCAGATAAAGCTTCTGATTCTGATTCATTTGTGAGGTAAAAACCTGAAGCCACTCCGCCCTCGGAAATAAGCATAGAGACTTGGACAGTCACCGATTGATTCTCACTACCCGTGCTTTCCTGGGCCTTCTTCTTTATTCCGAAGTCTATGATCTTTGGGGTACCAAATAAAGATTCCCTAGCACTCTCAGGATTTTCATCAGAAACCAACATTTCTTCAGCTAACTGATAGGTCTTAATAGCTGTTAATTTTTGCCCAAATAGTAAATACCAGTCACCAAGATCGGCAATGGCGTTTGCTTTATCCAAGGCAACAGAATTGCTTTGCTCTATGGTCGTTTGAACCACTTTTTCTAAAGCTGCCTTGCCGCGATGAAAGTGTCGATAGGAGGTCCTGGCCTCAGACCTTCTAATTGAGTCTGAACCAGTAGACACAGTAAATCCTGACTCTCTGGGCTCACCATGCTTGGTGATATGATCGGCAATTACATAGTGAAGATCTGCGATGCGGCGATAGTGAGCAGGGCCGTCTACGTTCTCTAGAGACGTCGTTCCATCTAAAATAGCGTGCATCTCGTTGGCTAGCTTTTCAGACATAACTAGGTTGCTATAGCCTACCTTTGGTCGCTGCTGATGATAGATATTCATATGCCAGTCGATTAAGGAATTTATAACAGGAACCATGCGTTTGTCGGTAGCACCATAACTTTTCACACTTATTTGGTATATCTGATTAAGGGCTTTTAGTGATTTGTCTTGGTTGCCAAGTTTGCTCTCGGTATCTGCTATAGATGTTAAGTAGGGTGCCTGAGAAAGACTGTGTAGGCCAAAATTAACTCGCTCTATTTGCATACCACGTTGAAATGCGACTAAGGCGTCAGAATATTCTTTACTTAAGGCATATGATTCCCCAAGACCCATGTATAAGTCGGATAATTGGCTTGAATAGGCGCTATGTTCGGCTTCCAAATTATCGATTGCAGTTAAATAGCTATCAATAGAATTAGTCTGATCTTGCTCGGCCTGACCTCTAGCGATTAAGGCAAGCAACATTAAAGCTAAGAATAGAACGCCCTTAGAGATTGTAAATCTATGTCTGTACGCCAATAAGTTACCTCTGCCAATGTTGTACATTTTTTTCTCCAACCACAACGCTTGAGTGTCTATTATGTATAGTTACAACTGAGTGCCACATAGCTTGTACTAAAACACTAACAACTTGATCTACAAACATACTACGAAATAAGGTTGAGGTGACTTATTTTTTTGTGGTGTAAACACCTTAAGCCACATAAAAAGTAGGGTTGCCCACAAAAATCTACATTTACGTTCTTTTGAGAACGATTCTATAGGTCATTGGTTGACCCTTTACGTTAAGACAATTAACTAGAGTCAATGTTCCCGTTTATTAATCTGCATAGGAATGTCGATACCCATGGTTTTTTAAAATTGCCCGAATATCTTGTTCTATTGTTTTTTGAGGATACTCAACAAACCGACCAATCTCTTGTTGATTCCGACTAAAAATAATGGTCGGGGATCGCTTAATGTCAAAATCTGTTTCAATTTTTCCTGGAGTGTCTTTAGTCAAAGATAAAGCAATAATTCGAAGCCTATTCTTATCGAAAGATATTGCATCGAGTATTTTTAATAATGCGGGTACTTCCCGCTGACTATCGTGACACCAGGTGCCCATAAAGACTGTGATCGAGACATCGGTTAATAAAGATTGAAGATCTTCCAATATTTCAACATCAACAGCATGGGCGCTATAGTTTTTATCAAACCATTGTTTATAGGGTTGCTGCTGAAACTCTGCGATACCAACTTCACCGACAAGATGCCCAGTTGAGTTTAAATCAGGTATTTCAGCGTGAACTGAATGTAGGAAAACTAGAGATGAAAAAACAATAAAGCGGAGCGCTTTTGATAACATTTTAAAGTCCCTTTTTACTTGTGATGTTATAATCATAATCCAGTTGAGTGTCATATTAACGCTTAAATGCCTTGCTTAGAGTAATAAGTACGAATTCGAATTCTACTTGGATTTATTAATCATTATCACCATCACTGACATTGGGTCCATTTTTAAAGGCTATAGATTTATGAGCAAACCGTTAGAAGGGTTAAGAGTTATTGAGTTGGGCCAATTATTAGCGGGTCCTTTTGCTGGTTGTATGCTTGGTTATTTTGGCGCTGAAGTTATTAAGATTGAGCCCCCAGGTGGAGACCCAATTCGCAATTGGCGTGAGGTTAAAGATGGCACTTCGTTATGGTGGCGTAGTCTTGGTCGCAACAAAAAATGCATTTCTTTAAATTTAAGGACAGATGCTGGACGCGATATCGTCAAGGAATTATTAAAAACCGCTGACGTGGTCGTGGAGAATTTTCGCCCTGGAGTTCTTGAGTCTTGGGGTCTCGACCCCGTTAGTTTGCAAGCGGATAACCCTGACCTCATTTACGCTCGTATTTCAGGTTATGGACAGACCGGTCCCTATGCTGAAAAAGCGGGATTTGCCTCGGCATGTGAAGCGATTAGCGGGTTTCGTTTTGTGAATGGTTATCCAGGAGAAGCGCCGGTGCGTCCCAATTTAAGTATTGGCGATACTGTCTCAGGGTTACATGCTGTTATCGGAATACTAATGGCATTACGGGCTAAGGATCGGGCGAACGACGCAGGTAAAAGTGGGGGGCAAGTTGTTGATGTGGCTTTATATGAGTCAATGTTTAATCTTCTTGAGGCAGTGATTCCTGAATACGATGGCGCCGGAGTAGTAAGGCAACCCTCGGGTACAACCGTCACTGGAATAGTTCCAACCAACACGTATAAATGCGCAGACGATAAGTTCATCGTCATTGGTGGCAATGGCGATTCTATATTTATGCGTCTAATGGAGGCGGTAGGAAGAGCGGACATGGCAGAGGATGCTAAATACGCTACTAATGCTGGCCGAGTTGTCTATGAAGAAGAACTGGATCAGGTCCTTAGTGGTTGGTGTAAATCGCAGTCTCTACAAGAGGCTATGACTATTCTAGAGGCTAATCGTGTCCCGTGCGGCCCAGTTTATAGTGCCGCCGAAATGATGGCGGACGAGCATTTCAATTATCGTGGCTTGTTCGAGCAGGTGGAAATTAATGGTGAATCCCTTAAAATACCTGCGATTATGCCTAAACTTGCCAGCACGCCAGGTGGTACAGAGTGGCCCGGACCTGAAGTGGCATCTCATACCGATGAGATTCTTGCAGGTTTAGGTATGGACTCTAGTGCTATTGCCGCCTTGAAATCTAGCGGCGTGGTGGCCGATTCAGCTTGAATCTTATCTGACTAAAATAACGATTAATCTCTCAAATATTTGGACGACTCTATGACTATTACCTCATTCCATCCACCGCGTCGCACATTGATGGGCCCAGGGCCCTCTGATGTGAGTGATCGTGTTCTTCAGGCTATGGCTAGGCCTACTGTAGGACACTTAGATCCTAGCTTCATTGGCATGATGGATGAGACTAAGCAATTATTACAATACGTTTTCCAAACTCAAAATGAACTCACGTTCGCAGTATCTGCACCTGGTTCGGCTGGAATGGAATGCTGCTTTGCTAATTTGGTAGAGCCGGGTGACAAAGTTATTGTATGCCAAAATGGCGTGTTTGGCGGACGCATGAAAGAGAATGTCGAGCGCTGTGGAGGCATCGCGGTAATGGTGCAGGATGATTGGGGGACGGCCGTAGACCCTGTTAAAGTAGAAGAAGCCTTGATTGCCCACGCCGATGCCTGTTTGCTTGCTTTTGTGCATGCAGAAACGTCGACTGGCGCCCAGTCTGACGCCAAGACCCTAGTTGGTCTGGCCCATAAATACGACTGCTTAACTATCGTTGATGCAGTGACCAGTCTGGCTGGGACACCATTGAAAGTAGATGAATGGGGTATTGATGCCATTTATTCCGGATCACAAAAATGTTTATCAGCGTCTCCCGGCCTATCACCCGTTAGTTTTAATCAGCGGGCAGCAGATAAGATACAAAACCGCAGCAGCAAAGTACAAAGTTGGTTTCTAGACCTTAATCTTGTGATGGGATACTGGGGCGGTGAGGGTAAACGAGCCTATCATCATACGGCTCCCGTTAACTGTCTTTATGGTCTTCACGAATCGCTGGTGATTGTTCAAGAGGAAGGTTTGGAAAATTCCTGGGCGAGGCATTACAAAAATCATTTGGCACTACGCGACGGTCTTCAGCAGTTGGGCATTAATTTTATTGTTCCCGAGCAGGATCGGTTGCCTCAGTTAAATGCGGTCACGATTCCAGAGGGTGTCGATGATGCTTTGGTGCGCACTCGCTTGCTAAACGAGCACGACTTAGAGATTGGTGCAGGACTTGGGTCACTAGCAGGCAAGGTATGGCGTATTGGATTGATGGGCCACGCCAGCAGTCAAAAGAATGTCG
>JAPKEJ010000080.1 GCA_028822155.1 Porticoccaceae bacterium | reverse complement strand
CAGGGGTTTTTTTATGTCTGATAGAATCTAACGGTCTGAGTCACCACTTGGGTCACCATATAGCTATCTGTTTCTCAAAAAGTGGAAAAATGTTAGTGGGGGGGGTAGCAATCTGAGAGATGGGGCAGTCGATCTAGCTGGTTTCATGGGGTAGTATATGCCGGATGATATAATAAAAAAAAGCATATTTACCGAGGTTAGCTATGAAGGGATTAATTAATCGGAATGCAGTTGTTACCGGAGCTGCGTCGGGTATTGGGGCTGCAATAGCTAAACGATTTTGTGACGAAGGTGTCAATGTTTTAGCCATAGATCGTAATGCAGTCTCGTGGGCCGATAGCTATGAAAACGTGAGGTCGGTTCAATTGGACCTGACAAACGGATCTACGCCTGGGTTAGTACTAGAAAACATAAATAGTTTTTTGAAGGGGTCGTGCGATATTCTAGTTAACGCCGCTGGTGTTAGTGCTATGGCTCCTTTTGAAGAAACTAACGCTGAAGTTTGGGATACGACACTGGCAATAAATTTCGAAGCGGTGACCGTATTAACGCGAACGCTTTTACCCTTACTAAAAAAGTCAGACCAAGCTAGAGTGATCATGATAGGGTCTATTTGCTCTGAATTTGCACCGGCGGGGATGTCGGCCTATGTTGTATCCAAGCATGCGGTCTTAGGCTTGACCCGAGCGCTTGCATCTGAATTTGGTGGCGATGGGATCACTGTGAATTGTATTCAGCCGGGCGCGATTGTTACCGGCATTACGGCGGCTGGATTTGAGGGGAACTCTCCTTTTAGGGAGCATTGGGAAAATAAAGCAGCGATTGGTCGTTTGGGGCAACCTGATGATGTTGCCCCGCTTGCGGCTTTCTTAGTCAGTGAAGAAGGTCGATTTATTTCTGGGCATGGCATCTATGTCGATGGCGGAGCGATGCAGCAAGGATAGCTTTCTCGGTCGATTTAATTACGTCGACGTTTTAAGCTGCTTATGACGATGGTGTCAATGTTTCCAGATGCGCCCCGATGCCAACGGCAGTTGTTCTTTTAGCATCTGGGCAATTACATCATTAATAAGCGCATCACTATTGTTTTAGCAGAGCAGATGCAGGGACCACAATGGAAGACCATGATGATATTCCAGACTATCACCGCGCTTCAACGCTAGCCTCAACGGCTTTGCCCGAGCAGGGCTACAAACTAAATGTATTATTGGTCACTCGGGGTCATCCGTTTGACCGCGATACATTTTTTGATATTTTTGATAGCAACTCAGATATTCAATACTCCAATGTGGAGCATCCGGCCGCGCAATTTATGTTTAACCCAGAGATGGCCAAAAAATTTGACTGCTATGTGCAATATGATATGCCTGGTGTGGAATTTGGCGACGGCGGCCCGCAATATCCAGAACCTCCTGAATTTTATAAGGAAGGCGTGCGCGCCATGGGTGAGGAGGGCTGTCCGCTTGTTATCCTGCATCACTGTGCCGCGGCCTGGCCTGCATGGCCTGAGTGGTCTGAAATTGTAGGCGGACATTTTCTCTACACTCCCATGAAGTCCCGCGGCGTTGACCGGCCAGATAGTGGCTACAATATCGATGTCACCCATACTGTTAGTCCAGCTATAGACCATCCAATCACCCGCGGCATAGAACCCTTTGAAATAACCGATGAGGTCTATCTTTCTGAAATATTTGAAGATTCGATTATTCCCCTATTTACCTCGAACTGGGACTTCAGGCGCGACAACTTTTACTCGGCCTCCAATGCGGTAGTCCATGGTGACCTCAATTCTAATAAAGGTTGGCATCACAATGATGGATCAAATGTTGTTGGTTGGATCAAGGCATACAAAAATTCCCCCGTTGTTTACTTACAATTTGGGGACGGCCCTGCAGCCTATGAAAACCCAAATTTTCGTCGTATTCTCGCTCAGGCGATCAAGTGGGCCTCAAGCGATGAAGCCAAGAGTTGGGCGATTGAGATGCATGCAGCTAGTAACTTGGTAAAACCGGAATAAATGCAATTTGTGCCGGGTCACCTGTTGCTAGTCTGCGAACATTTGTTTTGGAGTTATCGTAAAAAGAGGAAGATTTAATGGCAGGGCTTACTCTTAAGTACAGGTCAAACTCTTAAGCTATAATCAGTTAAGATTAACAATTAAGGTGTCGGCGATGGCTAAGAAAAATAATAATGATATACCGTTATCAGATAATATTTCACGCAGAGATTTTGTCAATGGCACTTTAGTCGGCTTTGGCGCTGCCTTGCTGAGTTCCAGCCTGCCCGCCATAGCCAATAGTACAAAAACAGTTGGGGTTTCTAATGACCGCTGGACTGGTTTTGGGGGCGTTGGTGATTATGCCAATTCAAATGGCAATGTTGCCTCCGTGCGAGAAGCCGCACATTTAGTCCGTGATGGCTTAACGCCAAAACTCATGAAAGATGTTCAAGATACTGGCGAAGAATATGACATGGTCATAATCGGTGGTGGGTTTTCAGGGATTGGCGCCGCTTACCAATTTCATAAAAAGTATGGCAATACGAAAAAGTGCTTAATTATAGAAAACCACCCAGTGTTTGGCGGCGAAGCCAAGCAAAATGAATTTGAAGTAGATGGTTATACACTCTACGGCCCTCAAGGCTCTAATGATTTTGGTGCTCCGGACAAAGATGACAAAGGACTTATTGCAGAAATTTATCGGGCAACTGGGCTACCTTTTGAATATAAATTTGTTACGCAAGATACCCAAAAAACCAAAGTTAAAGCCCCAATAGAAAACTATTATGGCATTTTTTGGGATGAAGAACGTTTTGATACCGGCTACTTTTTAGGTAAAGACGCGGAAACGCCTTGGGTTATTAATCCCAGGATCGATAAGCTCGCCCGTCTACCTTGGTCTGACGAGTTTAAAGCTGGCTTAAACCGCGCTTTTGAAGATGTTGAAGATAAGTATCAAGGTGACGATATTGACCGTTGGCTAGACAGTATGTCCTATAAAGATTTACTCGAAAAAGTCTATGGCTACAGTCCGGAAGTGACTGAATATTTTGATCCTATCATTGCTATCTCTATGGGAGGGGTTGGTTGCGATGTGTACTCTGCTTATTCAGCCAGAGAGCTAGAAATGCCCTGTACTCGTGCCCGCTATGTTTACGATAGCAGCATAGATGAAGTAGAGATGGGGGCATTAAGTTTTCCCGGTGGGAATACCGGCAGTTTTAGGCATATTGTGAAATACCTCATGCCCGAGAGCATCACTGGTGGAAAAACCTTTGAAGACATTTTATTTAACCCTATAAATTTCGCCGCTTTAGATCGACCCAGCAACGCTATTAGTATTAGGTTAAATAGTACGGCTATCGATATTAGCCATGCCGGCCCTGCCGATACTGCTAAACATGTGAATGTGACCTATCAAGAAAATGGTGTGGTAAAACGTATTAAGGCTAAAACGGTTGTGTCGGCCATTGGCGGCTGGGTGGGGCGTAATATTATTAAAGATTTACCTCCCGCGATTACTGAAGCCTACAAAGAATTTCATCACTCACCCATCTTGGTAGTTAATGTCGCTGTGCGCCATTGGCGCTTTCTTGATAAATTAGGGATTTCCTCTGCGCGCTGGTTTGAGGGCTTTGGCAATTTCTTTTCTATCAGGCGCCCCATGGACACGGGTGAAAAGAATCAACCTTTCGAGCCCAATAAGCCTGCAGTAATGACTTTTTATGTCCCGTTTAATAATCCAGGACATTCTTTGGCAATGCAAGGTTCTATAGGGCGCGCAGAGCTACTCAGTAAATCGTACAGCGATTATGAAAAAGAAATTGTGAAACAAATGACCCATATGTTTGCTGACTATGGCTTTAACGCCCAGCGTGATATTGCTGGTATTGTCCTAAACCGCTGGGGTCATGCCTATATCTCGCCGCAGCCGGGTTTTCACTTTGGTAAAGATGGTAAAGACGCACCTAAAGATATCGTAAAAAAGGCTTATGGCAGAATACAGTTTGGTCATTCAGAATTGAATGGTTATATGAACCACACCAATGCACTGGCCGAGGGATCTAGGGCGGCAATAGCCGCAATGAAATTGCTCTAAAAAGACATCACCAGTTCAGTTGAGATAAAAACAGAGACAGCCAAGGTAGTGATGTGAATCCAGCATAGCCAAGGTATGATGCGTGCCGCAAAAAATAAAGGAAAAATAAATTGATAACTCTCTATGGCTTCACCTTAAGTAACTATGTCAGCATGTTAAAAATGGCGCTTATTGAAAAAGAACTTGAGTTTGACTGGGTCGACGTAAAGCCAAGTCAGGAAAACGAATATCTAGCTAAAAGCCCGATGGGGAAAGTGCCGTGTATAGAGACTGAACACGGGTTTCTTAGTGAAACCAATATTATTCTGGAATATATTGAAGAAACAGGTAGCGGTATTAAATTGATGCCAACAGACCCATTTGAACGCGCTCGTGTCCGCGAGTTGATGAAAGAAATTGAACTCTATATAGAGCTTCCTGCCAGAACAGCCTTTGCAGAGGCTTTCTTCGGAGGCACAGTGAGTGATGAAGTCAAAGAGACAGCCAAGAAAAACCTTAAAAAAGGTATAGCCTGTTTAAAAAGAAATGGAAAATTCGCACCTTATGTCGCCGGCAGTGAATTCACCTATGCTGATATTTTACTTAAATATTCTCTAGGATTGGCAAACCGATGTGCTGCGCTTGTTTTAGATATGGATCTGTTGGCGGAACTACCAGAAGCAAAGCAGTTGATGGCGACCATTGGCCAACGACCATCGGCTATCCAAATAGCTGCAGAACATAAAGGCTAATCGAGATTGGCCATCTAGCGCTAATACATAGGGATACT
>JAPKEJ010000006.1 GCA_028822155.1 Porticoccaceae bacterium | reverse complement strand
ATAAAACATGAATATAAAGCCAGTCTTGCCATAGTGGCTCACCGAGACAATCCGCTGCCTTGTCTTACCTTACCCGCCGCAGGACATCCATGATACGCCCCAAAGTTTCAATTCCCACTGGAACTGAAATCGGCGCGGCGGCATCATTAACACCTAAGCCATAATTAGACATTGAGTTTAGTTTAGTGCTATCCATAGCGTCAAAGGAGTCTTTAACTATCGGTCCTATCGAAGCAAAGGGACTATTTGCATACACTTTACATGTCAATCGACATGTAATAGTATATGATCTGTCCTTTTTACTACAGGACACATTTCGGAGGTGGCGCTATAGCATTAATGATGCTTTGGCGCCGCACCCAAATTTTATGTAACCGACGTGGAGAAAATCGTGGTAATTTCTATTTCCTTGGACCAGCAAATTAATAGACTGGGCTTCTTGTCGGCCATAGTTGTGATTGTGACCGCGGTCATTTCTGCTTTTATTCCGCTGGACGCACCGGGCGGCTATAACTCGGAACATGCAGATCGAGTAGCCTGGTTAAGTGCTAATAGAGAGACATTTATTGCCGGCTGGGTAAACCAAATTGTTGCTATGCTCAGCTTGTCCGGCGTATTTTTTGCTATTGCCTGGCGAATAGCGGCCAATAACCCCTTGCGTGGAATTCTCGCGGCCATGGTGATGCTGATGTCTGTCATGGCCTTTATTGTCCCTAAGTTTATCGCGGTATGGACCATTCCCCTTCTAGCTGACACAATTTCAAGTGGAGTAGTAGGAAGCGATCTTGCTGATCCATTGCTCAGGATACTTAATGTGTCCATTCCTTTTTCTCTATATACCTCTTTTGATTATCTGGGTTTCTGGTTGTACTCGGTGTTCGCCTTAATGGTGGCGGTTCCGCTGTATGGGCCTGCCTTAGCGACAAAGATTTCGTCCGTATCGTTGGGTCTGTTTGGCATCATCTATCATGTATTGCTATTGGCATTGTGGGCTGGTGAAATCGCCCCAGCAGACATTGAGAGTTCATTTTTGGGTGCGTCGTTGCTGCTATTAGTCGTTATTATCGCCATGGCATTTCAGTTTAAGGGTGCAATGGACTCTGAAAAAAAATAAGGAGTTGGTATTTTGCTTAGTTCAATTGGTGGTATTCCATATGAGGCAGCAAAGCGCTATGGGGATAAGATTGCGCTAGTCTTGCCAGGTCGGACTCTGTCGTATAACGAGCTGGAAGGGCTGACAAACCGATGCGCCAATGCGCTGATCAGTCTTGGTGTAAAGCATGGCGATCGGGTAACCCTTTATTCGGGAAACTGTTGGGAGTGGATAGTTAGCTACTATGGTGCGCTTAAAATGGGGGCGGTCATCAATCCGATTAATGTAATGCTCACTCCGACTGAAGTGGAATTTGTGGCGAATGATTGTGGGGCCGCGATAGTCATTGCGTCTCATGAAAAGGCAGTGTCTATTCAGAATGTTAAAGAAACATCGCAAGTCAAAGACCTCATTGCCTTTGGTAGTGAAGCTCTGCCTGCGGGAATATTATCGTTTAATGAGATGCTTGCCGACAGCAGTGATGATTATAAGATCGGCGATATCGATACTGATTCACTCTCTACTATTTGCTATACCTCGGGAACCACTGGTTTCCCTAAGGGTGCTGCCTTATCTCATCACAGTATTTTACTGAATATAGCACTGACTACCTTGATGCATCAGCGCAACGAGCAGGATACGGGTGTCACTGCATTACCCTGCGCGCATGTTTATGGCAATGTGGTTATGAGCGCTGCCATACAGTATGGAATGACGTTGGTAATTCACGCCATGTTCGAAGAGACAGCGGTTATGCAGAGTATCCAAGATCATAAGGCCACGCTTTTTGACGGTGTGCCTACGATGTACATGTTTATGCTCAATCACCCAGAGCTCGACAACTATGACCTGTCTTCACTGCGTTGTTGCACTGTGGGAGGCCAGACTATGCCCAAACCAAAAATGGAGGAAGTGGAGCAACGGTTCGGGTGCCCAATGATTGAAGTTTGGGGGATGACCGAGCTTGGTGGGCTGGGCACAACTTTCGCTGCTAACGGGCCGGTCAAGCATGGTTCAATCGGTGTCGGATTGCCCTATACCGATGTTCGAATTGCTGATGCCGAAGATGCTAGTAAGACAATGCTATCGGGGGAGGTGGGAGAGCTAATGGTCAAAGGCGGTACCGTTATGCAGGGGTATTACGGCAATGAACAGGCGACCCGCGATACTATCGAAGCGGACGGTTGGTTGCATACCGGTGATCTAGCGTCCATGGACGAGGATGGCTGTATATTTATTGTCGATCGAAAGAAAGACATGATTCTTACCTCCGGCTTTAATGTATATCCCGCAGAAATTGAGCGAGTTGTTGCTGGCCATCCCGATGTGGCTCTGGTGGCAGTGGGCAGTATTCCCGATGAGATTAAAGGGGAGTTGGCTAAGGCCTATATTGTGCCCAAAAAAGGCGTTAGCCCAAATAGCCAAAGTATTATCGACTACTGCCGTGAGCGTATGGCTGCGTATAAGGTTCCACGTGCCGTGCAGTTTGTTGATGACCTACCCAAAACCAGCACCGGCAAGGTGATGCGCAGAGAGCTAAAAACTCTTGATATCGACCCAGGTACCTAACTAATTTATTTTGATGTTAACAATTATGGTTAAAACTAAGTATCAAAAAAATACCCAATTTTTAAAATAGAGAAGGAGATTTAGAGATGAGAATTAATACAGATTTCGCGATGGCCATCAACGGGCAGATGGTTACTACTGAAACTACATTACCTGTGTACAACCCTGCGACAAGATCAGTTTTTGCCCAAGTTCCTGATGCTTCCAAAGCTCAGCTTGATGATACAGTAAGTGCAGCACGACGGGCTTTTACCTTGTGGAGTAAAACCTCGGCCGAAGAGCGGCAGACCGCTCTAGAGGCTTACGCGGACTTGATTGAGGAAAACGCTGAAGGCCTTATGGCTCTATTAACACGTGAACAGGGTAAGCCAAAATCGGGAGCGGAGTGGGAGGTATTTGGATCAGTAGCTTGGTTGCGTGCTGTGGCATCTCAACGATTGCCAGATGAAATACTTGAGGATACTGATGAACGGCGCGTTGTGACTCGCATGACACCCGTGGGTGTGGTTGGAGCCATTGTGCCTTGGAATTTTCCTATTTTGTTGGCTATATGGAAAATCGCACCAGCACTGATGGCCGGTTGTACGATCATTCTTAAACCTTCGCCCTATACGCCGTTGTGTGACCTTAAAATAGTAGAGCTGGCGCAGCAAGCTTTTCCTGCAGGCGTGCTCAGTGCTGTTAGTGGAGGAGATCAACTAGGGAAGTGGATGACTGCACATCCAGATATCAATAAAATTGCCTTTACAGGATCAACGGAAACCGGGCGTCATGTTATGCGATCCGCCGCTGATACTATTAAACGCGTTACTCTGGAATTAGGTGGTAACGATCCGGCAATTGTTATGGCAGATGCGGATCCCAAAGCTGTTGCGCCTGAGCTATTTTGGGCTGCATTCCAGAACAATGCGCAATTCTGTAATGTCACCAAGCGGCTGTATATCCATGAAGATGTTTACGATGAAGTGCGCGACGCATTGATCGAGTTTATCAACGCTAACATCAAGGTCGGCGACGGCACCGAGGCGGATACTGATTTGGGTCCAATTCAAAATTCTATGCAGTATGGGAAAGTTAAAGACTACTTTGCAGATTGCCATGCTAATGGCTATAAATTTGCTCTTGGTGGTGAAATTGATGAAAGTGCTCCAGGGTGGTTTGTGCCGGTATCACTGGTAGATAACCCGCCAGACGATTCAAGAATTGTGCGTGAAGAACCCTTTGGCCCTATTTTGCCTCTTATGAAATGGTCAGACGAGGCGGATGTTATTGCGCGAGCTAATGATACGATTTATGGGCTTGGCGCCTCAGTTTGGGGTAAAGATCTTGAGGCCGTCCAGCGAGTTGGTAGTCAGCTTGAAGCAGGTACTGTTTGGTTAAATGAAATTCATCAATACTCGCCGTTCCAGGCCTTTGGTGGTCATAAACAGTCAGGACTGGGTTGCGAAAACTCCTTACATGGGCTCATGGAATACACTAATTGGCAAACCACGACGCTTAATAAAAAGGCGGTATAGGCAATACATTCTCTGACGCGCCTCGTCGTCACTATGTATTCGACCTGGCCGTGCGCAGATGGAGAAGGTGCCTCCTGGTTTAGAGTTGTGGGCGGATCACAAAGTATAGTGTATGAAGAGTACTACCTTTGTAGATATAGTTTCTTTTTTGGTTATCCAGAGAATTGAAATTATGTCCTTAAAAATTATTTGGAGGCTTAAGTGAGAGTCAGTTTACTGACAGGGCTTATATTTCTAATAGCAAGCATGATGGTGACATCGACTCCTACAAATGCTACCGAATCTGCTGATCAAGTACTTTATATGAAACATTTAAAGTATGAATACAATAACCGGACCTTTGCTTATATAAGTATGAAAAAAGCAGCACAGGTGCTTGAAGGTGAGCCAGCAGGGAGTTTTTATCAGGCCTATTTTGATATGGAAGTGATTAGTCAGACCATCTATAAGAGCTACGCGATTTCATTAGATTTCAATTACCAACCTAACTGGTTTACTCGTTTTAGAGGACATCTTGGCGGTTTTGCTACCCACTTTATTACCTTCAGACCTCAGTGGCTTATTAATATCATTGAACCCTATATAGCAAAGCTCGAGCAATTGAGAGATCTTGCGGATTCTCAACATCGAGGTTTTTTTGATTACGTCGTGGCTCAGGAGATGGCTCAGTTAGAAGCGAGTCAGGTTGCCAAGACAGAGGGCTGGGAGCAGGGCGCGAGAGTTTTACGAAAATTTGTCGACGGAATTGAGATGAATAAAGTCACCGCAATAAACGCAGATTAAATTAAGCCTTAGGAGTGTCCGATCGAAGCTTCCCTCGGTGTTATGGCCTGTGGGGGAGGTCCTATATTTTATCTATCAATGCCGAGCTCGTTCCAAAGGTCGTCAATACGCTGTTTGACGGCCTCGTCCATGACAATAGGCTCGCCCCATTCGCGATTGGTTTCTCCATGCATCTTGTTGGTCGCGTCCATCCCCATTTTTGAACCTAAACCAGACACTGGTGAGGCAAAATCGAGGTAGTCGATAGGAGTATTCTCAATCATGACCGTGTCCCGCACAGGGTCCATGCGTGTTGTCATCGCCCAAATAACATCGTCCCAGTTACGCACGTCAATATCATCGTCAGTGACAATCACAAACTTGGTATACATAAATTGCCGTAAAAATGACCAAACACCCATCATTACTCGCTTGGCATGCCCAGGATATTGCTTTTTCATGCTAACCACTGCCATGCGATAGGAACATCCTTCAGGCGGTAGATAAAAATCTACAATTTCTGGGAACTGCTTTTTCAAAATAGGAACAAATACTTCGTTTAAAGCCACACCCAAAATGGCCGGTTCGTCAGGAGGACGTCCGGTATAGGTGCTGTGATAAATAGGATTTTCGCGGTGAGTTATACGGTCTATCGTAAATATCGGAAATTTTTCAACTTCGTTGTAGTAGCCGGTGTGATCTCCAAATGGGCCTTCTTCAGCTTCGTCACCATGAAGAAATCCTTCTAGAATATATTCTGCACTTGCAGGTACTTGCAGGTCACTACCTATGCACTTTACCACCTGTGTTTTTTCGCCACGCAACAGGCCCGCAAAGGCGTATTCAGAGAGGGTGTCAGGCACGGGTGTTACAGCGCCCAATGTCGTTGCGGGGTCAGCACCCAATGCGATGGCCACAGGATAAGGCTTGCCTGGATTCTTCTTTTGAAAATCGCGATAGTCCAGAGCACCACCTCGGTGCGCTAACCATCGCATAATCAGTTTGTTTTTGGCGATCTTTTGCATACGATAGATGCCAAGATTTTGCCGCTCTTTTTCTGGACCGCGAGTTATCGCCAAGGCCCAGGTGACTAGCGGCGCAGCATCGCCTGGCCAGCAGGTTTGAATAGGGATTTGGTCAAGATCAACCTGATCACCCTCAAGCACTACTTGTTGGCAAACGGCTTTCTTCACCACTTTGACCGGCATGTTAAGTACTTGCTTAAAGTCGTGGCGTTTCTCCCAAAGGTCTAACAATCCTTTGGGGGGTTCGGGCTCTTTTAAAAAGGCCAGTAATTCACCAATATCACGAAGGGCGCTAACATTTTCTTGGCCCATACCTAAAGCAACTCGATCGGGGGTGCCGAATAGGTTGCACAAAACAGGAACCTTATAGCCTTTAGGGTTTTCAAACAGCAGAGCTGGACCTTTTGCGCGCAATGTACGATCGCTGATCTCGGTCATTTCCAAATAGGGATCGACTTCTTGGCTGATACGCACCAACTCTCCCCGTTGTTCGAGAAGAGCGATAAAGTCGCGAAGATCAGCGCTTTTCATGATCGATGAACTCGATATCTCTGCTTAGAGATTGTTACTTACGTTTCATGGCACCGAAGAATTCGGTGTTGTTTTTGAATCCTTTAAGTTTCTCAACCATAAATTCTGCAGCACCTATATCTTCCATATCATGGAGAAGTTTGCGCAGAATCCAAATACGTTGCAGTTCTGATTCTTCAATCAACAGCTCTTCACGACGCGTACCAGAACGACGCACATTGATCGCCGGGTAAACACGTTTTTCTGCGATCTTACGATCGAGAATTAATTCCATGTTGCCGGTGCCTTTGAATTCTTCGTAGATGACTTCGTCCATCTTGGAACCAGTCTCCACCAGCGCAGTAGCGATGATGGTTAAGCTACCGCCGAATTCAATGTTACGTGCAGCACCAAAGAAACGCTTAGGCTTTTCCAGAGCATTGGCATCAACACCACCTGTAAGTACCTTGCCTGATGAAGGGATTACGGTGTTATAGGCACGGGCTAGACGGGTGATTGAGTCGAGCAGGATTACTACATCCTTCTTGTGTTCTACTAATCGCTTAGCCTTTTCGATCACCATTTCAGCAACTTGCACGTGGCGAGTCGGTGGTTCATCGAAGGTAGAAGCAATTACTTCGCCACGCACAGTGCGTTGCATTTCTGTCACTTCTTCAGGACGCTCATCAATGAGCAGTACGATGATGTAGCACTCTGGATTGTTGCGAACAATCGACTGAGCGATATTCTGCATCATGATGGTTTTACCGGCTTTCGGCGGTGCAACAATCAAGCCTCGCTGACCCTTACCAATCGGAGCAACTAGATCAATAATACGACCTGTTAAGTCTTCTGAAGAGCCATTACCCGATTCTAACGTTAGACGTACGTCTGGGAAAAGAGGGGTTAGGTTGGTGAAAAGAATCTTGTTGCGCGCATTTTCGGGGGCATCGTAGTTAATTTTATCTACTTTAAGCATCGCAAAATAACGCTCACCGTCTTTTGGTGGTCTTATTTTTCCAGCGATAGCGTCACCAGTGCGCAGGTTAAAGCGCCTTATCTGGCTAGGTGATACGTAAATGTCATCTGCACCAGCTAAGTAAGATGCATCGGAGGATCGTAAAAACCCGAAACCATCGGGCAGAATTTCGAGCACCCCATCTCCATAGATATCTTCACCACCTTTTGCATGCTTTTTAAGAAGAGCAAAGATAATGTCATTTTTCCGAGAACGAGCTAGGTTGTCGAGGCCTAAGGCTTGCGTCATTTCTAGTAGTTCGGGAATAGGTTTGTGCTTTAGTTCTGATAGGTTCATAGATAGGTTATTTTTAGGTTTGTTATGCAAATAAATTGCGGAAGTTTAGCTGATAGCTAGATTTAGGAATGGATGATTTTAAAGCCTAGTCGGCGCAAAGGGTTATGTTTAGAGGCGTCAGGTACGGCTGGAATATGCTACTTAGACGTTGAGTATAGCGACGATCATAAAAAGCGCAAGGAAATTTTTCGGGCTCAGTGAACCAAGCCCGAATAATATTTAAATTAAACCCTCAACGAATTCAACTAATTGGCCTTTAGATAGCGCGCCCACTTTAGTTGCTTCTACCATACCGTTTTTGAAAACTAGTAGGGTTGGAATACCGCGAACATTAAATTTAGCGGCGGTCTCTGGATTACTGTCCACATCAACTTTACAAATCTTTATTTTCCCTGCGTATTCGTCCGCAACCTCACTGAGGATAGGCGCAATCATTTTGCAGGGGCCACACCACTCAGCCCAAAAATCAACTAATGCTGGGCTTTCAGACTGTAAAACATCAGCTTCAAAGCTGGCATCAGTAACGTGAACAATATTTTCGCTCATTGAGTGAGTTCTCCAAATGGGTATTTTGACAGCGATATGCCGAACAGGACATGATCATACCATCGACTTTGCTTGGGCTTCAAATGATATGCACAGTTGACTGCAATTTTGATTTAAAAGTAGAGTCTATTAACGAAAGCTAATGGGCTCTAATGGTCTAAATGTCATCAAATTGTTAGCCGAATATCATTGCTGCCCAGCTCCTGAAGCGGCCAAGGAGTTGCCTCGTCATCCTACGGGCAAACTCTACGAGACTCTTCTTAAAGATAAGTATTGGGCTAATCATAAAAACCAAATTATTTAGTGTCTTGATGTGGTAATTAGCCCGCGGGGTGTTTAGGTTTTGCTTAACCCACAAAAAAGGGCTTGGTAACTAAGGTTAACCAAGCCCTTTTCGTTGTAGCCTTATAACATTACGCTAAGTCAAACCGATCAGCATTCATTACCTTGTTCCAAGCGGCAATAAAGTCTTTCTCGAATTTTGCTTTTGCGTCTGCTGTGGCATAGACCTCACAAATTGCGCGAAGCTGAGAGTTAGAACCAAAGGCAAGATCAACCCTTGACGCGGTTCTTACCTTCTCACCGCTGGCGCGATCAGTACCCTGATAACTGTTGCCACCAGTGGCCTCCCAAGCAACACCCATATCTAGCAAGTTGACGAAGAAGTCATTGCTAAGTGTACCTGGGTTGTCGGTAAAGACGCCGCGATCATCTGCACTAATGCCCAGAGATCTAAGCCCGCCAACCAGCACGGTCATCTCTTTAGCAGTTAAGCCAAGGAGTTGTGCTTTGTCGAGCATCATTTCTTCAGCACTAACTGAATACATTTTTTTCAGGTAGTTACGGAAGCCATCAGCATTAGGCTCGAGTACATCAAATGACTCAACATCGGTTTGCTCTTGTGAAGCATCACCTCTGCCAGGAGTAAATGGAACACTAGCGCCAGATGCTTGCTCAATGGCAACATTACCGGCCAGTACAATGACATCGGCAATCGAGGCGCCAGACTCTGCAGAAATAGCTTCGAGTGCGACCAATACTTTAGAGAGTTGCTCTGGCTTGTTTGCAGCCCAGTCTTTTTGCGGTGCAAGACGAATACGCGCGCCGTTAGCACCACCACGCATGTCGGAACCCCGATAAGTAGAGGCACTTGCCCAAGCCGTTTCAACCATTTCTTGAACACTTAAACCGCTAGCGGCAATCTTTGCTTTAACAGCATCAACATCATAATCTGCAGCACCTTGAGGCACGCGGTCTTGCCAAATGAGTTCTTCGGCAGGTACTTCTGGCCCAAGATAGCGAGCAATGGGGCCCATATCTCTGTGCAGCAACTTGAACCAAGCGCGAGCAAAGGCGTCTGCAAATTGATCAGGGTTTTTGTGGAACCGCTCGGAAATTGCACGGTAGGCAGGATCTTCACGCATCGCGATGTCAGCGGTGGTCATAAATGTAGTCACGCGCTTAGATGCATCTTCGGCGTCTGGTGCCAGATCTTTTTCATCTGGATCAATTGGGTGCCATTGCTGCGCACCTGCAGGGCTTTTCACCAGCTTCCACTCATAACCAAGAAGAAGGTCGAAGTATCCGTTGTCCCACGTAGTGGGGTTCGCAGTCCAAGCACCTTCAAAACCACTAGTGATGGTGTCACTGCCTTGACCCGAGGCATGGGTGCTCTTCCAGCCAAAGCCCATATCTTCAATAGGTCCGCCTTCAGGTTCAACGCCAACAAGTTCGGCATCGCCAGCACCGTGTGCTTTACCAAAGGTGTGGCCGCCAGCCACTAGGGCAACAGTTTCTTCGTCGTTCATTGCCATGCGAGCAAAGGTATCTCTCACGTCAAAAGCACTGAGAAGTGGATCTGGGTTACCATCCGGTCCTTCTGGATTAACGTAGATTAGACCCATCTGTACTGCCGCTAATGGATTTTCTAGTTCGCGCTCGCCGGTATAACGCTTGTTATCCAACCACTCGGTTTCCGCACCCCAATAAATATCTTCTTCTGGGGCCCAGATGTCAGGACGTCCACCACCAAAACCAAAGGTTTTGCCGCCCATAGATTCAATGGCGACATTACCCGCAAGAATAAGCAGATCTGCCCAGCTTATTTTGTTGCCATACTTTTGCTTAACAGGCCACAGAAGTCGTCTGGCTTTGTCGAGATTGCCGTTATCAGGCCAGCTATTGAGTGGTGCAAAACGTTGTGCACCAGTGCCGCCGCCCCCGCGCCCATCACCCGTTCTGTAGGTTCCGGCAGCGTGCCAGGTCATACGGATGAAGAATGGCCCATAGTGACCATAGTCTGCTGGCCACCAGTCTTGAGAGTCTGTCATTAGGTCATGCAGATCTTGTTTCAGCGCTGCATAGTCAAGTTTTTTGAACTCTTCGCTGTAATCAAAATCTTCATCCATAGGATTAGACTTGTGATCGTGCTGGTGAAGAATACTTAAATTTAACTGATTGGGCCACCAGTCACGATTACTGGTTCCGCTTGAATTATTGCTTGTTAAGCCACCGTGCATAACGGGGCATTTACCTTGGGTATCGTTGCTCATCTTTATTACCTCTTTTGCTCGCTCTTTCGCAAAAAAGCGATGTTAACCATTAGTGACCTAGGGTTTTATTTGGGTGTCGCTTAACACCATAACGGGGTCCTTTAATATTACAAGTGATTTTTAGGTGCCTTGCTTGTGTATGATCACAAAGCCAACCCAACCATACAAACATTTTATGTATTGATAAATATATTAATAAGAACCATGATGTTCGATTAAAATGAACACTAATTAATTGGGTAAACAGATAATGGTTTCACTTAAGCAGCTGAATTACGCGTTGGCAGTGTCGAAAACGCTGCATTTTAAGCGCGCAGCAGACGCCTGTTTTATATCTCCTTCAACGCTCAGTAATGCTCTTACTGAGATGGAAAAGCAATTAGGCATTCAGATATTTGAGCGGGATACTAAAAAAGTGCTAATTACTGAATTGGGTAAGCAGGTACTGGAGAAAGCGCAAACCATCATGCTGCAAGTTGATGATATTGAACACTTGGCAGAAACACAGCAAGCGCCGTTAAGTCGGCCGATGTCTATCGGTATTATTCCGACAATCGCACCCTACCTCTTGCCTATTATTTTACCCGCCATTAACCGGCAATATCCTGCGTTACAGTTGACCATTATTGAAGGGCAGTCTGAGGTGTTGGCGGGGAAAGTTAAACGCGGTGAAATAGATACCGCTATATTGGCCTTACCGTATGATCTTGAGGGGTTACTGACGTTCACTTTTTGGCAGGAGGACTTTTATTGGATTAGCCACAAAGATCATCATCTTGCCGGGAGAGATCATATCTCCGCCGGCGAATTAGACCAAGCAGAGCTTATGTTGTTGCAAGATGGCCATTGCTTAAAAGACCAAATTCTCGACACCTGCATGATAGCTAGCAACTCTTATCATAGTGTGACTGCGTCAAGTCTAGAGACATTGATTCAATTGGTGGCGGGGAAGATGGGCACTACATTGGTGCCGCAGATGGCATTGGCTACTTTGATGGCTGCCAATAAGTCTCTGCGCAGTGTGCACCTTAGTGAGCCGGGGCCTCATCGAGAGCTGACGATGATTATGCGGCCCACCTATGCCGGTGTAAAAAATATCGAATTGCTAAAGGCGTTATTTAATCGGCAATTATCAACCCAGTTTGGCTAGTCTCAGCATTCAACGTTAGAGTCCAAAAACAATCTTTTCGCTTTTTAATAAACGTTCCATACCTAACACTAGAGCTATAGAAATAAGCAATGTTGATAGACAGGAAACAGCGAGCTGAAGCAGCGGGATTTCTTTACCCTTCATTACGTCGATCAGAGCTTGCAGCTGCCCAGTGACGGGCGCCCAGCGCAACTCATCTGTTGCTAAGTCAAAAGTCACAGCGTAGGAAAGCATCATCGGCACGAACATAACAAAGGTGATGTACGTCTGAGCTTCTTTAAAACTCTTCGCCATAAAGGACACAAACAGCTGCATGCTGGCCGCTAGAAAAGCGACAAAGACACCGGCTATGAATGCGGCCATCATGAAGTTAATGTTGATATCCACGTTAAAGCCTAATTCCTGCCAGGGCACGAATGGGTAGACAAATTTTGACACTAATAGCACTAAAAATAGCCCTAACATGCCGAAAATACTTACCGCGCATACTTTTGAAAGAACCAGTTGGCGTAGACTAATAGGGTGGCTTAGCAGAAGGGCCAGGGAGTTCCGCTCTCGCTCTCCCGCGCTGGTATCAATAGCGAGGTTCATCCCTGAAACAAAGACCGATAACAACATAAACAAGATAATCATTGCTATCAGCTGGCCACCTTTAGATTCAGTCGTGGCTTGGTCTTGCATCTTCACATTCAGTGAGTTCATTATTTTGGGGTTAATACCTCGGGCAATGAGACGTAAACTAGCCATCTCCGCACTGTACCTTTGCAGGGTTCTCTCAGTTCTGCGGATAGCACTTTGCAGATTCTCTTCTGACCTGTCAGCAATCAAGATAACCTCTGCAGGTTCAGCTCGATGCATTTGCTCGGCATAGGCAGCGCCGATGGTTATCTCAATGGCTTTAGTTGTGGCCTTATCATTGCTATGCCTAATACCTTGGTTGTCCAAATAAGCCACAAGGTCGGCTGCCGCGGAGGAGTTGTTGATAGTAATGTTTAAATCTTCGGGGCTTGTTAGTTTGTCGATGAGTAACATCATCATACCCGCCATCAATAGAGGCACAAAAATCGCGTAGTAAAGACCAGCCATGACTGACCGCTTATCTCTGATGGCATCGATTAACTCTTTGCGTAGCAAACTCAAAAAACGACTATTCATGCTGCTATCCCCTCATCTGTTCCAATAAGGGTAATAAATGCTTCTTCTAGAGAAGTTTGGTTAGTTTGCTCACAAAGTTGTTGCGGGCTACCTATCGCGACGACTCTGCCCTCAGTCATTACCACTACACGATCACACAGTGAGGCCACTTCTTGCATCACATGGCTAGAGAATAGGATGCAATGCCCCTCAGATTTAAGCTTGCGCAGCATGTCTCTGAGTATTCGAGTACTCATTACATCCAGCCCGCGAGTCGGTTCATCGAGGACGATATTTTTCGGTTGGTGAACAATCGCCTGGGCCAGTGCTGTCTTCATCCTTTGGCCTTGGGAAAACCCCTTACATCGACGATCAGCAATATCGGCAAGTTGCAGGTCATCGATAACTCGGTTTGTTGCTTCTAGGGCTGCAGCTCTGGATAAACCGCTCAGCTCGGCAAAGTATCGGATATATTCTCGAGGAGTCAGCCGCTCGTAAATACCGAACGGGTCTGGGAACAATCCTAATTGTTGCTTGGCTGCAACAGGCTTGATAGCAACGTCGATGTTGTTAATTGTGGCGATTCCTTGGTCCGCTTTTAGAAGTCCAAAGATAGTCCGCAGGCAAGTGGTTTTCCCTGCACCGTTGGGGCCTAAAAGTCCGGTTATCTGTCCATCTTCTGCATCGAAGCTTAAGTTGTCGAGGGCCTGTACATCACCGATTTTTTTTGACAGGTTAGATACCGAGATCATAGCTGTTCCTCAGAGTTTGTCTGTAGAGGTGGCTCAATGGGTGGCGTAAATATGTCTACACCATTAGCATTAAGATAAAAGCCCCTTGGTCGCTCTTCTTTAAGGCAGTCGCCATCTAATTCCGCGGTAGAGCCCTCATCGACTAACTGAGCAACTAAGCGATTGGCACAAGACTGCATGGCCACGCCATGAGCAGCGTGGGGCGCAACGAGGTGCGTGGCATTTTTCATATCGGCCATCGCAAGTATTGCCCAATCAGGAGGGGTTGCTGGGTCTAGTTCGCCCGACAGCAGTAGGGTAGGAATATTATTAGAAATCGGTGCAGAAAAGGTTTCGTCGACCTTAGTACTAGGCCAAACTGAGCACACCTTAGATAGCTCGGTGAACATCGTTCTGCCCATATAGGATGTCTCAAGCTCTGTGCTTAAATCTGTAGAAAGCCGATGTATGTCTTCACTGCAGACGACAGAGGCATGCATGCCCATGGCTATATCGATCCCCTCCATAGTCAAAGAATAGAGTCCTAAGACAGCTTGGTAATTTTTTTCGCCCGCCTGATGTATGGCGTAGGGTAGTAGCACCCTTGTGGTGGGTGAGTACAGGGCGAGACGAATAACGCTAAGAAATTTATCATGGGTTAGCAAAAACTCTGTTGGCTGTCCCGTCATTGGGTGAAAGATTTGGGCTTTAACCGGCGAGAGCATTAGCTCGACTTCGGTAGTAGCTAAGGCTTTACGAAGAGAGGGGAATTGTTGTTGGCATCGACTCAGGTTTTCACACTCACTGATTAACAAGTCTACTGCGCGATCGATAGCTAACCCAATGGCTAGAACCGATTGCTGCATAGGTACAACGCCATCTAGAGTCACGGTGGCTATCGCTTCAGCGTACTCACGCATATACAGCTGTGCCATGCGGGTACCGTAGGAAATACCATAGATATGTAACTTGTCGTAGCCAAGAGATATTCGCACCGCCTCAAAATCTTTGAGAGCGGCAGTACTAGTGTACTGAGTGACATCACCGTCAATGGCAGCAAGACACTTATTAGTTTCAGCGATGGTGTCAAAGTTTCCTTCATTCATTAGCAGTGGTGAGACACTTTTATCTTCTGGGCATTTCAAAATATTAGACCGCCCGGTTCCTCGCTGATCGATCAATAAAATATCTCTAGTCTCTCGAATTCGCGCAAAAGTGTTATTAAACAGTGGTGCGTTATCAATTGCTGATTGACCTGGTCCGCCAGCGATGGCAAGAAACGCTTGATTAGGGTAGATATTCTTAACGGCTGGAATTACCGCGTAATGAATATTAATTTTTTGGCCGTTAGGTTCGTTGGGATTTTCGTTTACGATAATATAGCCACAGCGTAGTCTGTCTGAAAGACCCTCAATATAGCAATGATCACTCTCTTCAGAAGCCGGTTTAGCAAGAAGTGCCGTCGCTGAAAAAACTGCGGCGATCAAGGCTATTATTTTTCCCCAGAACGCGGGCCTTTGGCTAATGGTCAAAATGAAACTCCTTTTAATCAATCATCGTTTTTATGAAAATTTGCATAGGACTATACAGTAAAGCGGTCCTAAAAAGACTGTAATACAGTGTTTAAGAATTGATAACCCAAAGGGGTCGTCCGATAGCGATCAGAATTGGGTTCCAGCAGCCCTTGAGATTGCAGTTGACCAATCGCTTTCTGGATAGACTCAGGATCGGCTCCGGTTCTAGTCATAAAGTAATTTATAGGAACGCCTTGTCTTAAACGCAGACCATTCATCATGAACTCTAATGTTATTTCATCGGGGTCGATGGCTTTACTATGAGTAAGAGCAGTCCCAAGCCGACCTAAATAATGATCTGGCTGTCGCGTTTTCGCTGTTCTAAGCACTTGCTGTTGTTCGGGAAGACTCACCTTTCCGTGAGCCCCCGCGCCGATACCAAGGTAGTCACCAAACTGCCAATAGTTGATGTTGTGTGCCGCCTTTTTCCCGTTGAGCGCAAATGCGGACACTTCATACTGATCAAACTCGTTTTCTCGAAGTATGGCCATACCGGCTTGCTGAATGTCCGCTAGACGATCATCAACGGGTAATATTGGAGGTCTTGAGAAGAATTCGGTGTTGGGTTCGATAGTGAGCTGATACCAGGAAATATGAACGGCACCAGCATCCATAGCTATAGTGATATCAGTCTCAGCTTGGCTGATAGTTTGATCGGGTAAACCGTGCATGAGGTCAATATTAAAATTATCAAATCCCACCGACCGAGCTGTGGCAATGGCTCTTAGGGCCTGACTACCATCATGAATTCGACCGAGACGGTTAAGGTGTGAATCGTCAAAACTTTGCACTCCGATCGATAGTCGGTTGATTCCGGCACTATAAAAATCGGCAAATTTGTTTTGCTCAAATGTTCCAGGGTTCGCTTCAAGCGTAATCTCGATATCTGACTGAAATCCTATTAATTCCTCTGCGGCAACTAAGATGGTCTCGATTGCTGGCCCAGAAAAAAGGCTGGGGGTGCCGCCGCCGATAAAAATTGAGCTTAATTTTCTGCCCTGTACCCAATGCAAGTCTGCTTTGAGGTCTTCGATTAGTGCGGCAACATATTCTTGCTCGGGAATATTATCCTCTGCTACATGGGAGTTGAAATCGCAGTAGGGACATTTTTTCACGCACCACGGAATATGAACGTAAAGCGAGAGGGGGGGTAAATGAATCACAAACTCATTTGCTGTAAAAATTGGGCAATGGCTTTGCCCCGATGGCTGAGGCTATGTTTTGTCGCCTTGTCTAGTTCGGCAGCATGGCAAGCCATTTCTGGAACATAGAATATTGGATCATAGCCGAATCCGCCTGTGCCCCGATGTTCGACAGCGATGCTGCCTTCCCAAGTTCCCTGGCAAATGATTGGAGTGGGATCATCTGCGTGACGGAGGTAGACAATAACTGCTTGATAGCGAGCGCCACGCTGATCGGAGGGGGCGTCGGTTAATGCATTCAACAGCTTTTCGCGATTAGTCGCATCAGTTGCACCATCACCGGAAAATCGGGCGGAGTATATGCCGGGCGCCCCTAGGAGATAATCGACTTCTAGGCCTGAGTCGTCTGCAATAGCTGGAAGGCCAGAGAGTGCTGCAGCATTTCTAGCTTTTAGAATGGCATTTTCGACAAATGTTAAACCGGTCTCTTCTATGTCCGGAATATTCAAATCGCCTTGGGGTACGATGCTAAGTCCTAGGTCGGCCAATAATTCTTGTAGCTCTTTAATTTTCCCGGAATTGGCGCTGGCTAATACCATTTTTTTTGGCTTGATCATTTTTAATGTCCGAATTACTGATTAGTCATGGTACATTTTTTTTTGGAATTTAAAATCATAGGCATAGCTTGGCTCGCTACTATTAGGCTTGACGGTGATCTTAAAGGTTAAATAATCTTGATTTTCAAACTCAAAGGGCGCGAGATAATAGAGTGCTTGCTCTTCTTTAACAGCGACAAACTCCAAGGTCTGGCTTTGTTGCAAGATATTGAAAACTTGGCCAGTGATCGTCGAGGGCGTTCCGATGGCTAGCTCTTCCATTACTGCGATATTAACGATGCCTTTCCCTTTGCCTCTGACAATATTGTTTATCACTGCAATATTGGGTTCGATAAAGGAGCTATTAAAGGCACTATAAAAAATTTTGTAGTCTCCATGCTGCTTATAAAGTTTTTCTTCAAATGCTTGTCCCATCAGCGGCATAGCCAACAGCAAAGCTGTCAGAATGGTTCTTTTCATCAGTTTGATCCTCGTTATGATTTTTGCCTGACTATTAAAGCCTTATTTTGTCAGATGATAAACCGCTGTTTTGGTAAATAGGTTAGGAAAGAGCCTATTTAATCCGAGAAATGGGCTGCCGACAAAGGTTCTTCTCAAAACTTTAATGTTTTGTTCAGAGCAGAGTGCTTCGAAGTCTTTATAAGTAAAGAGGTGGATATTTGGCGTGTCATACCATTGATAGGCAAGTTGCTTTGTTACCGGCATGCGACCCTGCAACGCGAAAAACGCGCGAGTCTGCCAGTGACCAAAGTTGGGAAAGGTGACAATACAGCGCTTACCGACTCTGAGCATTTCGTCGAGTACTAAATGCGGATGTCGCAAAGATTGCAAGGTTTGGGTCATTAGAACGGTATCAAAGCTCTTGTCGGGGAAATTCTCTAGCCCCTCGTTAAGGTCTTGCTCGATGACGTTAAGACCTTTTCGAATGCACTGGTTAATAGAATCGGGGTCAATTTCCAATCCGTAACCTTGAACCTGATAGCCATCGATTAATGTTCGTAATAGCTCGCCGTCACCGCAGCCTAGGTCAAGTAAACGCGATTTAGGCTCGATCCAGTCACCAATAGGGCCGATATCATCGTTCATAGCGAGTTGGCCTCCAGTTCACTTGCAGCCCGACTAAGATAAAGGCTAAGGGCATTTTGGTATCGAGTGTCAGGTAAAAGAAATGCGTCGTGCCCCTGATCAGATTCGATTCTAATATAAGAAACTGCTTTCCCGGCACCAATCAAAGAATCAGTAATTTGTTCTGAACATGGCGGTGAGAATCGCCAATCACTGCTAAAGGAAATAACTAAAAATTGGCATTTTGCTTGACTGAACGCTTCAGTTGGGTCGTTGTTATAGTCTTGAGCTAGGTCAAAGTGATCGAGCATCTTGGTAATCAAGATATAACTGTTAGCATCAAACTGCTGGGAAAATTTATCACCCTGATAATTAAGATAATTGGCCACTTCGAATTCACCTAGTTCTTTTTCAGTAGCGCCTAAACCATCACTATTGACCAGACGACCAAACTTTCTGCCGAGAGCGTCGTCAGATAAATAAGTTAGGTGCCCAATCATGCGCGCTAGCGCAAGACCCTGTTTGGGACTGGTTTGATAATCTAAATAATGACCATCTTTGAATTCAACATCCGATTGTATAGCGCGACGGGCAATTTCATTAAAGGCAATATTTTGTGCAGATAATTTCATCGCAGCAGCGATTACTACAGCATGCTGTAATTTTTCAGGGTAGGCCAAGGACCAGCACATTGCCTGCATACCCCCCAAACTACCGCCTATTACCGCGGCCCAGCAGTCGATTTCTAAGTGATCCATTAGATACTTTTGAGATTCAACCCAATCTCTGACCTGTATTGATGGAAAGTTGTTACCGTAGGGTTTTTCAGTCTCTGGGTCGGTAGCGGTGGGCCCCGTGCTACCAAAACAGCTACCGATATTATTTGGACATATGACAAAGAATTTATTGGTATCTATGGCTTTGTCTGGGCCAATGTAGTGATCCCACCAACCTACTTTTCCATCTTTATCAACTCCGGCGACATGATGGTTGCCGCTTAAAGCATGGCAGATAAGAACTGCATTATTACGCGCTTTATTGAGTATTCCGTAGGCTTCAAATACAAGCGAATGAGAGGGCAAAGTGGTCCCACAAACTAAATCTATAGGCTTATTTATGACAGCTATTTGAGACGCAGTTGTGCCGAGGGGGTGGTCAACGCTAGATGGCAGGGTGTTATCTGGTGGCATAGTATTAAAAACAGCTGCTTAGTTTGGAATATTTTTTTAATGGTTAAGGTTACCATTAGGTTAACCGCAGACCGGCATAATTATTAGTTATACCCTTTACTGGATCAGGCTAGACACATGGTTTCATCAGGCGCCTCATTGATAAATATTGCCCTGCCATTAATAGTGGTATGTCGACATAATGGCTCAGATAGAGAAAATGCTAAATCAAACCATTCAGCATAGGTAATACCTGTCCTCGAATAAACATCAGCGTAAATATTGCCACCATGGGCGAAAGGTCGATCATACCAATCGGTGGGATTACACTTCTAAACGGCTTCATGTATGGGTCTATTATTTGATTAACGACCTTCACCGTCGGGTGGTTAGTGGTGCCCACCCAGCTAGAAATAGCCATAATAAGAATGCCATAAAAATAAATCTGGATTAGGGTGCCTAATAACTGCAATGCCGCGACAAAGAGGTACGTGGGCAATTGCTCAACTAAAACTTTTCCAAACCCTACCATTATAATAAAGAAAGACCACTTAATCAGAACGGCGCCTAGCAGCGCTGCAGTATTAAATTTGCCGATGGTTGGGACTAATTTGTTCAGCGTCTCAACGACTGGCCCAGTGATTTTAAATATCGTTTGGGATACGGGATTGAAAAAATCAGCCTGAACTAATTGCAGTAAAAGCCTCACTAACAGGACAGTGGCGTAGAGATCAATGACTAACCTAATAATATTAATTGCACCACCGTTCATCAGTTAACTCCTTTATTTAAAAATACGCTAATCTGAAAAATCTTCAGACATCTCTTCAGCTCGCTCAAGTGCGCTGGTCATAGCGCGCCGAAAAATAGTTTCCAAGCCTTCCTTTTGAAATGTGCTTAGGGCTCGCTCTGTAGTGCCTCCAGGCGATGTAACTTGTCGTCTAAGTTCAGCTGGACTACTGGCCGATTGTTTTGCCATTTGGGACGCACCTAGGGCCGTGTGGGACGCAAGTTCTCGCGCTATTTCTTCAGATAAGCCTAGCTCTTGACCAACTTGTTGCATAATCTCCAAAATCCGGAAGAAATACGCAGGGCCACTACCTGATACCGCGATCACGGCATTTATCTGATCCTCACGTTTAACCCAGCAGCAGTAGCCCACGGCTTGGAAAATTTTGGATACAATATCTTTTTGTGGCGCCGTGGCGAGCGGATTGGCAAATAGAGCTGTTGCTCCGGCTAAAACCAGTGAGGGAGTATTTGGCATAGCTCGAATAATGGATACAGAAGAGCCTAACCAACCCTGAAGAGACTCTACGGAGATACCTGCCGCTATGGACACCACGACGGCATGATCTTTCAAAGCTGGCGCGAGGGCCATCGTCACTTTTCGCATAATTTGAGGTTTGACTGCCAGTACAACGACAGTTGCATTCGCCACCGCGGCCTGGTTATCTTCGCTCACAGCGATCCCAAACTCTTTTTTTAGCCTATCTCTGCTAGCCTCATTGGGTTCACTGACTAGAATGTCGTCTGGGTCAAAGCCGTTTGCAATCGTGCCTCCAACTAAACAAGAAGCCATGTTGCCACCACCAATAAATACGATTGAACTCATACATTACCCTGCTGTTGTGCTTCTTGGGCCAAAAATATCGGTGCCCACCCTAACAATAGTTGCACCCTCAAGGATAGCGGCTTCAAGATCAGCCGACATTCCCATTGAAAGGGTATCCAGTTTTTGAGAATTGTCCAGTGACTCATTAATCTCGTCTTTTAGTTTACCTAATTGATAAAAGGGTATGCGCTGTTCCTGTATGTCTGTTCTAACTTCGGGTATTGTCATTAGGCCACGCAATCTTAAATTGGGTAGCCTAGCTATCTCAGTGACCAATTGTAGCAATTCACTTGACCCAAACCCTGCTTTAGTTGGTTCATTATCAATATTCACCTGCAAACAAACATTAAGCGGAGGCATATTTGCAGGCCTCTGAGCACTTAAGCGCTGAGCTATTTTCAATCGATCTATACTGTGCACCCATGCAAAATTCTCAGCTATTTGCCGAGTCTTGTTAGATTGTATCGGTCCAATAAAGTGCCAATCTAATGCTAAGCTTTTTAGCGCAGCCACTTTTTTAAGGGCTTCCTGCAGGTAATTCTCCCCAAAACTTGTCAGGCCACAATCAACAGCGTGCTTTACTTGCTCAGGCGTCCTAGTCTTGCTAACAGCTAATAGGGTTACTTCAGAAGCTGGCCGCTGAGCCTCGGCAGCAGCTAATGTGAGCCGTAATTGGAGAGCCGTTATTTTGTCGCTTTGATCTTGCATGGAGAGCATCTTTATACGTTGTTTCGCGATTAGTGGTTGGCCTAAGGCTGTTGCCCTAAACTAGGATCATTCAGCCAACTTTGCAATATTAATGCGGCAGCAATATGGTCTATTTTTGTTAGATCGTGCGTTCTTCCTTGCTGCCTGCCCGACTGTTCTCTTACAAATGATTTTGCTTCTTGACTGGTGAGCCTCTCGTCGACCATTTGCACCTCGATATTAAAGCGGCCATGCAACCGGCGAGCAAATTTTCTGGCTCTACCGCTCAACTCACTCTCGGTATCATCCATGTTTATTGGCAAGCCAACCAGCGCTATATTAGGCTTCCATAGCTCAATGACCGCGCCGACCTCTGACCACTTCGGGACACCGTCAACGGCTTTAATAATGGCAATACCCTTCGCGCTATTAGTCAGTGTTTGCCCATAAGCTACGCCAATTTGCTTTAGCCCAAAGTCGAATGCCAGCAATGAAGAAGGTCTTTTGAGATCAGGCATGTCCAATATCCATGGACAGCATATCAAGTCGTATGCCGATAGATGCTGCCGCTACATCGGCACGCCTCTCACACTCAGTATTGAAGATAATAGCCGATTTAGCCGGAATCGTTAACCAACTGTTAGTAGTTAATTCTTCTTCCAACTGACCTGCATCCCAGCTGGAATAACCCAAAGCAATCAAAGCATGCTGAGGGCCTTTACCAATAGCAATATCACTAAGAATATCCTTTGAGGCGGTTAAACTAACGTCTTCTGAAATGTCGACGGTAGACTCCCAACGTTGAGTACAGGCTTTATGCAAGATAAACCCGCGATCACGAGCCACAGGACCACCATCTAAAATTAGATTGTCACCACAGCCATCGTGATAGTCTAATTCTAATTGTTTAAATATAGCGTTGACTGGAATATTCAGCTCTTGATTAATAATGAGGCCCATGGCGCCATCTTGACTGTGCTCGCAAATGTAAACCACTGACCGAGAAAAGTTGGGGTCACGAAGGCCAGGCAAAGCCAATAAGAAGTGGTTTTTTAGACTTGTAACAGTTCTCTTTGGGATGTTCATAGTTCTCAATATGAAGGTTTACGCATCGAAACTCAACACTAGAATCAACGAGTTAGTGAGTATTTTTTCTTAAGATTGCAACCGCTTCGCAATTGCGCGCATCAATTGATCGCCTATAGCGGTGTCTTTGGCGTTATCAATTTCACGAACACAGGTTGGGCTAGTTACATTAATTTCTGTGAGGTAATCGCCGATTACGTCTAAGCCAACAAATAACAAGCCTTTTTCAACTAAGGTAGGCGCGATTTGCTGCGCGATCCAAAGATCTCGTGTGCTTAATGGTTGAACTACGCCGCGACCGCCTGCCGCAAGATTACCCCTGAATTCTCCTGCCGCAGGAATTCTCGCGACACAGTAAGGAACGACTTCGCCATCTATGACTAGTATTCTTTTGTCACCACTAAGTATTTCTGGCAAATATTTTTGAGCCATGATGGTGTTTTGGCCATAGTTAGTTAGTGTTTCGATGATGACATTGAGGTTTTGGTCACCCTGCTGTACGCGAAAAATTGAAGTTCCTCCCATGCCATCAAGAGGTTTATAGACAACTTCTTTGTGCTCTATTAGAAATTGTTTTAACAGATCTTCATCGCGACTCACAAGTAGTGGAGGCGTACATTGCGGGAACTCAGTTGCAAACACTTTTTCGTTACAGTCGCGCAAACTCTGAGGCTTATTAACTATCAATGTACCGAGGCGTTCCGCAGCTTCCAGAATATAAGTGGAATAGATGAACTCACTGTCAAACGGTGGATCTTTGCGCATTAAAATAACATCAAGATCACCAAGAGGTTTAAAAGTACTGTCACCTAGCTCATACCAGCTATTGGAATCGGCATGTACCTTAAGGGAAGACATTTTTGCGCCAGGTCCCGTGCTATCGATAAATAGACTTTTTTGCTCCATATAAAACAGCTCATAGCCGTGATTTTGGGCGGCAAGCAACAAGGCTAGGGTAGTGTCTTTGTGGTAATTAATAGACCTAATAGGGTCCATAACTACGCCGAGGAGTTTGCTCATAATAACTATGCCTTTATGGATAAAATCCAGTATGATTAGCCCATACAGGACCAATGGAACTGCGTTCTTGCTACCTAAAATACCCAGCTCGCTTTATCTGGGCCTCTATTCTCTAAATGCCAGTATTATTAATCGCGAAACAGAAATTAATAATTTGACAACCCATTAATTCACGTAATAAAGGAACTATTACTATGAATCTCAGTGAGCTACTGTCTCTCAGTATAAAAGAAGGCGCTTCGGATTTACATCTTTCGGCAGGACTTTCCCCTATTTTACGGATTGATGGCGATTTAGTTCAAACCGACTTGCCCATAATGAATTCTGATCTTGTCGATAAACTCATATATGAGGTTCTTAATGACCGGCAAATAGCGATTGTGGAGGATGGTGCTGAAATTGACTTCTCCTTTGAGATTCCTCATGTGGCGCGGTTTAGAGCCAATGTATTCAATCAAAATCGTGGAAGAGCAGCAGCTTTTCGAGCAATCTCTGCCGAAGTAGCGACACTTGAAGAGCTAGAATTAGGCGAGGTGTTTGAAGAGCTTTGTCTAAAACCTCGGGGGTTGGTTCTGATTACCGGTCCAACGGGTTCTGGAAAATCTAAAACCCAGGCCGCTATGGTAGATCACATAAACAAACATCGGCCCTATCATATTCTGACTATTGAGGACCCTATTGAGTATGTCCATCAAAGTATAAGATCCCTAATTAATCAGCGTGAGGTCCGTCGTGACACCCAGAGTTTTAGTCAAGCGTTACGCGCGGCATTGCGTGAAGATCCCGACGTGGTTGTGGTCGGAGAAATGCGTGACCTAGAGACTATCCGTCTGGCGCTGACTGCTGCCGAAACGGGCCATTTAGTGTTTGCCACTTTGCACACGACATCAGCCGCTTTGACGGTGAACCGAATTATTGATGTGTTTCCCTCGGCTGAGAAAGATATGGTTCGCTCTATGTTGTCAGATTCATTGCAGGCAGTGGTAACCCAGACCCTGATGAAGCGACGGGTGGGCGGACGAATCGCTGCACATGAAATTATGATTGGAACGCCAGCGATTCGTAATTTAATTAGAGAAGATAAGGTGGCCCAGATATATTCAGTACTTCAAACGGGGTCTGAATTTGGAATGAAAACCCTCGATCAAAGCCTAAGGAAACTAGTGGATGATCAGATGATTACTCTTGACGTCGCTAGAGAAAAAGCGGTCTATCCAGAATATTTTCAAACGGTAACTGAGGTAGTTAATGTCACTAAAACGGGCAAAATTCTGAAAAAGAAGTAAAAAAAACACTCTAGTGTTATTGCTCTGATGATAATCTCTGGATCCAGCCTGTTGAGTTGCTGTGGCCCGTGCCCGTGCTATAGTTATTTTAAGGACATCTGGGTTGTCAACCAATTGTGTAGACTGTCGTTCTTAAAAGGACAGTCTACAAAGGAGTTAAGAGTGATGAACAAAATTATTGTTTTTATAGTGGTATCTCTGATATCTGTCTCGACATTCTCTGACCATCATAGAAGCGATCGAGACAAGGGCCCGGGACATGAGCGAAGCAGAGGTGATTTGTTTAAGGAGGCTGATCTCGATGGCGATGATAAAGTCTCTTACGCTGAGCATGAGGCGATGGTCCAAGAGATGTCTGATAGGGGCCGTGCGCGCTTCCAAGAAATGGACTTGGATAGTGATGGCTTTGTCACGAAAAAAGAAGCTCGCAAGGCGAGGAAAAAGATAAAGAAGGGCATGCGAAAGAAAAGAAAGGCTATGGTGAATGAGGGAGAAAACTCTTCAGAAGACTAGCAGATATGCAGTATTCTTAATTAAAAAAAGGCCGCTTAACTAAGCGGCCTTTTTTGTTGTTTTGCCCCTGTGCTAAGTCGCAGTATATAATGATTTCTAAATTCTAGTTATATTACTAACCGAACTTAGGTGCCCTATGATTGATTATTTAATTGCCCCTTCTATTTTAGCGGCTAATTTTGCTTGTCTCGGAGATGAGGTCGATAAAGTATTGGAGGCAGGCGCAGATATTGTCCACTTTGATGTGATGGATAATCATTACGTACCTAACCTAACTATCGGGCCGATGGTGTGTAAGGCATTGCGAGATCATGGCGTTACCGCACCGATTGACGTCCATCTTATGGTCAGTCCAGTAGATGACTTGATTAAAATGTTTGCCGATGCTGGTGCTAGTTACATCACGTTTCATCCGGAGGCAACCAATCACATCGATAGGTCTTTGCAGCTAGTACGTGAGCTTGGTTGCAAGTCTGGACTAGTACTAAACCCTGGAACTGGTCTCGTTTCTACTCGGTGGGTAATGGATAAAATCGATATGTTACTGTTAATGTCTGTCAATCCAGGCTTTGGTGGTCAGGCATTTATACCTTCAACTATTGATAAATTAAAGCAAGCTAGGAAAATGATCGATAGCAGTGGCTATGATATTCGTTTAGAGGTTGATGGCGGTGTAGGTGTTGCCAATATCGCTGAGATTGCTGCTGCGGGCGCTGACACATTTGTTGCCGGTTCAGCAATATTTAGCCAACCAGATTACTTTGAGGTGATTGCCAAGCTTCGAGCAGAGCTGGCCCTAGTCGGGTAGTTTGGCTAGCAATAAACTAACTAGGTTTATTCTTGTCTGTTTCAGTTGTGGTTTATTGCGGGTGTAATATTGGCTACAATATGACCTGCGACTGGGAGAAAGGCTTTGAAGAACAATTGTTTTGTTCAATTTAATTTTAATATGTGGAGAGATTGTTGGCGTGGCTAACTAACTCTTGGCACTCTGCTGCCTGCATTTATTAAGCTGATACAAAACAAGGAAATTGCAATGCGTCCTGACAAATTTGCCGAACTGGCAAGCCAAAAATTTAATCGAATCCCTGTTACTCGAGAGGTCTTAGCTGATTTAGAAACGCCCTTGAGTGTTTATTTAAAATTAGCTTTTGGACCTAATTCCTATTTGTTTGAATCGGTTCAGGGTGGAGAAAAATGGGGTCGTTACTCGTTAATAGGGCTACACACTTCAACGGTACTTAAGTTATTTGGCAATCGATTAGAAATTGTTCGAGACGGTAAACCGATGGTCAACCGAACCACTGATGACCCTCTAGGTGAGGTTGAGGCGTTCAGGCAGCTTTTTAGCATGCCTAATCTGCCTGATTTACCTAGGTTTACTGGTGGCCTTGTTGGATACTTTGGTTACGACACTGTTCGATATATTGAGCCACGACTGGCCAAAAGCTCGCCCCCAGATAAACTAGGAACTCCTGACATATTGTTAATGGCTTCAGATGAGGTTGCCATTTTTGACAACCTGTCGGGCACTATTATGTTGGTGGTACACGTAGATGCTCAGGATCCGAATTCCTTAACTGATGCGGAATCTAGACTTGATGATCTAGAGGCTAAATTAGCCCAACCACAACCAGTTTTGCCGCCGATGAACATGAGGGGGCAGGGTCTGTCTGAGGATGCATTTGTATCTAGTTTTGGTAAAGAGAACTATAAGTTAGCGGTGGAGAAGGTGAAGCAATATACGCTTGCAGGTGACATCATGCAGGTGGTGCCGTCACAACGATTTACGGCGCCGTTTAAAGAAGCGCCAATTAATCTTTATAGAGCGCTACGCCGTCTTAACCCCTCTCCTTACATGTATTTTCTCGATCTAGATGGCTTTCATATTGTAGGCTCATCGCCAGAGGTCTTGGCTCGGTTAGAAGATGATCAGGTAACAGTTAGACCTATTGCAGGTACTCGTCGCAGAGGTGAAACGGATGCTGAAGATCGGCTGCTAGAGCAGGAGATGCTGGCCGATCCTAAAGAGATAGCTGAACATCTAATGTTGATCGATTTAGGCCGTAATGATGTGGGTAGAATTAGTCAGGCTGGCTCGGTGGAAGTTACTGAAAAGATGGTGGTGGAGCGCTATTCTCATGTCATGCACATCACCTCCAATGTAGTTGGCCAAGTAGAGGAGGGGATGAGCGCAATTGATGTTCTCAAGGCGACATTACCGGCGGGAACATTGAGCGGAGCACCGAAAATCAGAGCAATGGAGATTATTGATGAGCTCGAACCTGTGAAGCGCAACATTTATGGCGGAGCGGTTGGCTATATTGGTTGGAACGGCAATATGGATATGGCGATTGCTATTCGTACAGCGGTTATTAAAGACGGCATGTTGCATGTGCAAGCTGGAGGGGGTGTGGTTGCCGATTCAGTCCCTGAGCTAGAATGGGAAGAAACGATGAATAAAGCTCGCGCGGTAATGCGCGCAGCGGCGATGGTTTGTGGGGCAGTTAAATGATTTTAATGATTGATAATTACGATTCCTTTACCTACAACATTGTCCAGTATTTGGCTGAACTAAATGCGGATGTTCAGGTCTTTAGAAATGATGAAATTTCCCTTTATGATATTGAGAAATTAGCACCGGAAAAGATAGTTATCTCTCCGGGGCCCTGCACCCCAAATGAGGCGGGCATCTCCGTTGAGGCCATAACACGCTTTGCCGGCAAAATACCCATTTTAGGCATTTGTCTTGGCCATCAAAGCATTGCCCAAGCGTTTGGCGGTAACATTGTGCGGGCAAAACAGGTAATGCACGGAAAAACCTCAAAAATTTGCCACCACAATGGAGGCGTTTTTAAGGGTCTTGGCGCACGCTTTATAGCTACTCGCTACCACTCATTGGTGATTGAACAGAGTAGCTTGCCGCCCTGTCTTGAGATTACCGCTTGGACTGAAAATGAAGATGGCTCCTTAGATGAGATCATGGGTGTACGACATAAACAGTTGGCTGTTGAGGGCGTTCAGTTTCATCCTGAATCCATCCTCACTGAGCATGGACACGATTTATTGCGTAACTTTTTGGAGATTTAGCTAGTGGATATAAAGCAGGCTTTAGCGATAGTTGTTAATCGGCAGGATTTGAGCCGAGAGGGGATGCGTGAAGTCATGCGCCAGATCATGTCAGGCGGTGCGAGTGATGCTCAGATAGGCGCTTTTTTAGTTGCACTACGGATCAAAGGCGAGTCCATTGATGAAATTACCGGCGCTGTTGAAGTCATGCGTGAGCTCGTCAAAGGCGTTGAAGTCTACGGCGATCATCTGGTTGATATTGTTGGCACTGGGGGTGATGAATCTAATTTGTTCAATGTTTCTACGGCGTCAACTTTTGTTGTGGCATCGGCCGGAGCGCAGGTTGCAAAACACGGTAATCGCTCGGTAAGTAGCAAAAGTGGTGCTGCTGACGTCCTGGAAGTGGCTGGCGTAAATTTAAATATCAGTGCCGAAAAGGTAGCTATATGCGTTAATAAGATAGGAGTGGGATTTATGTTCGCACCCTCCCACCACAGCGCTATGAAATATGCGATTGGACCGAGGAAAGAGCTGGGGCTACGCACTATTTTCAATATTCTTGGACCTATGACTAACCCCGCTGGCGTTAAACGACAGCTGATTGGAGTTTATGATAAATCACTGTGCCGACCAATGGCCGAGGTACTTGGCCGATTGGGGGCGGAGCATGTGATGGTGGTGCATTCCGCTGATGGTCTTGATGAGATAAGCATCGCGGCGGAAACATTTGTTGCGGAGTACAAAGAAGGGCAGCTTACAGAATATTGCTTGTTTCCAGATGACTATTTCAGTGTGCGGCAATCTCTAGAAGGATTGTCTGTTGCAGATGCTAAAGAATCGCTATCCATGATCACTTCGGCACTTAGTGGAGATTTACCCGCTGCGACTAACCTGATCGCTATTAATGCCGGTGCTGCACTCTATGTCGCTGGGTGTGCAGGTACTATCCAAGAGGGCTTTGCTATGGCGCAGGGATCAATTGCTTCTGGAGCGGCTAGTGTAAAAATGGACCAACTTGTGACGCTAACCAATAGCCTCTAGTTTGACCGAAAGAGAGACACGCATGACTTTAAAAACACCGACTATATTAAAGAAAATTTTAGCTCGAAAGCAGGTAGAAGTTGCCGAGCGAGCGGCTTTAGTACCTCTATCTGTTTTGATTGAGGCTCTGGTAACAGCCTCCAAACCGAGGGGTTTTACTCAGGCGATTAAGGCCAAGGTGAGCGCTGGAGAATCCGCAGTTATTGCTGAAATCAAAAAAGCTTCACCGAGCAAAGGTGTTATTTGCAACAACTTTGAGCCAGCACAGATTGCTAAGAGTTATGAGAAGGGAGGAGCATGTTGCTTATCAGTGTTGACTGATGTTGATTTCTTTCAAGGCTCAGATGCGCATCTGCAGGCGGCTCGTAATGCATGCAATCTACCGGTTATTCGAAAAGACTTTATTATCGATGAGTACCAAATTTACGAAGCCCGGGTGCTAGGGGCCGACTGTATTTTATTGATCGTCTCTGCTCTTGAGACAACACATCTAAAGCAGCTGCATAAACTTGCAATCTCCCTTGGAATGGATGTATTAATTGAGGTGCATGACGAGCACGAATTAGAAATAGCTATACAGCTAGAGAACACTCTAATTGGCATTAATAACCGTAATCTACATACCTTTGATGTTTCTTTAGAGAACACTTATCGATTATTGGATAAAATTCCGTCGAAAGTAATCGTGGTGACAGAAAGTGGTATTCATACTTCTGCCGATGTTGCGGCAATGCATGAGAAGAAGGTCCATGGGTTTTTGGTTGGCGAAGTATTCATGCGAAGCGAACAACCTGGCGAGAAGTTAAAAGAATTATTTAGCTAGCGTAACGCTAATGACAAATTCGACACAGAAGGTATTTTCGACTCGGTTGTTATTGACAATAATCTTCACCGGGCGCCGAAGAGCACGATGGTTTTCCCTGCTACGGATATGACACCCTGGCTTTCAAGTTCTTTAATGACTCTTCCGGCCATTTCACGCGAGCAAACCGCAATTCGTCCAATCTCCTGGCGAGTAATCTTAATCTGCATCCCATCTGGGTGAGTCATAGCATCAGGTTGATTGGCCAGATCTTTAAGCACGTGAGTAATACGCCCAGTGACGCTCAAGAAAGCAAGATCGCTGGCTTTACGGGTAGTTTCTCTGAGTCTTTCGGCAATTTGTTTAGTGATGGAAAATAAAATTTCCGGGTTTTTCTGGTAAAGGGCTGTGAATTTGGAATAACTAATTTCACATACCTCACATTCGGTCTTGGCTTTAATCCAAGCAGTGCGCGGATGTTCCTCAAAAAGACCCATTTCTCCAAAAAACTCGCCTGGGTTAAGGTAAGTCACGATCATGTCTTTCTCATCATTCCCATCTTCCACTAAGACGCTAACAGTTCCTTTAGCAAGATAGTAGAGTACGTCAGCCTTATCGCCGGCATAAATAATTGTACTCTTCGCTGGATAACGCCTTCTATGAAAGTTAGACAGAAACGGCTTTTCGTCCTCAAGGGTATTAGGTACGGTGTGCATAGTAATGAGAACTCCTGAATATTGATTTATGCCGATACGGGAATATACGCGCCGACAACATTACCTTGTAAGTGACAAATAGTAACCCTTTATTATGCAAGTGTGTATTAATAAATTAGGAAAAGAATCTGTGATTATGGGATTCTAAAAACTGTGACAAAGAAAAGATAAAAAAAAGGGACCTTAGGAGGTCCCTATAAAAATCCTATAGCAAGGATTAAGAGGGGTTTGGTTCAAACTGAATTTGGTAAAGCTATTTTTGTCGCCGCTAAATGGGCTACTTTTCTTACTGCTTATTCTTTATTTCTGGTGCTTCCAACTTGACGAAGTCATCCTTCGCAATTGCAGCGCCTGCTAGTCCAGCGAAACCTAGTAGCAAGTACACGAGTGTCATTTCTATTTCCTTAATCTGTTGAGAGCATTATTGCTCCGATCTATGCACTATATTGATTACAGGGTCATATAACAAATGCATTAAATGCATTAACTATATGCAAAAATGGTATGACTAAGAGTTTTTCGAAACATAAAAAAAAAGAGACCTTAGAAAGGTCTCTTTAAAAAATCCTGTAGCAGGATTAAGAGGGGTAATGATCGCAAGCGAATTTTGAGGTGCTGTCCCGAGTTAGTTTCTGACCCTAATTCTTAGCTGTTCTGAAGCCGGAAAACTATAATCGATGATTCAAGGTTGCTAATATAGTTGCTGCGCATGCATAATCCAAATGCATTTATCGCATTAACTATATGCGTTTTTGGTATGTCCTATTAAAGAGGTTACTATGAATTTACAAAAGCTTTCGCGGCTTGACCTAAATCTACTGGTTTCGTTGCAGGCTCTGCTTGAAGAGAAAAGTGTTACTCGCGCGGCAGCGCGCCTGTTCATTAGTCAGCCAGCGATGAGTCGAGTGCTTCAGCGATTACGTTATCAACTTGATGATCCGCTGTTTACCAGAACCGGTAATGAGTTGGTGCCCACTCCAAAAGCGCGGGACCTCCAGCAACGGTTGCCGAGGTTGTTGGACGGCATTCTGGATATGGTTAGTGAAGGGGAGTTTGATCCTGCAACTTATACGGGTGAAATTACCATCGCCGTACCTGAATTTGTCGCTATCTCTTTAATATCGGAATTAACTAAAGTGGTGACCCAATATGCGCCTGGGCTTATTTTATCTATCTCGAGTGAAACTGATTCAGTCACGGGTGAGTTAGCGGAAGGCGTTTTAGATTTTGCGATTGATATTGAAAAGACCACGACAGAAGATATCATCACAACACCCCTAGCTATTTTCACGCCATCGATTTGGATGCGTGAAGGCCACCCATTAGCGAATAAAGACACAGTTACGCTGGCGGAAATTCTTGAATATCCGTTTATCCAATATTATCTATTAATCTCTAAGAGAGTTAGCGCAAGAACAGATGCCCGTTTTGATCGAGCGCTTCGAGAATTGGGTCTTAAGCGAAAAAAGACTCTGGTTACCAATCAGTTGATGACGGCAATGGAAACGGTATGTGATACGGACTGTCTTATGGTTGCAGCTAAGTACGGAGAGACGATGGAGCGAGAAATGCATCGGATTATACGTAAACGTTTCCCTGAAGATATTCCACATGAAGGCAAAATTAATTTAGTTTTACTTCAACATCAACGCACCTCCGGTTCACCAATTCATCAATGGCTCTCAGAGAAAATAGTCGGCTTGATTCAAAAAAGAGCGGCAATCTCAGAGCTCTAGTATAAGATTTTAGACGTTCTAAAATCCGAGCATTGTTTTTTGGCGCATTGCGACGAGGGCTGAAGTCTATAATGTCTGAACTTTCAGATTACTTACATGCGATAGCTACTTAGAGTCATAGCCGATGAGGCTAAGGTCATTAATTTTTTTACGGGAGAGGGAAATTCATAACCTCCAGCATCGCGCGCTGCCTGCGCATGACGTTGTTCATCAACTAGCATTTCCTCAACGATAGCGCGACTTTTCACATCATTTTCTGGCAAGTCAGATAGGTGCTTGCTCAAATGAGCAGATACCTGATCTTCAGTTGCGGCAACGAAACCTAAGCTTAGCTTGTCATTAATAAGACCAGTTCCGGCGCCAATGCCAAAAGACATTGCATACCAAATTGGATTTAGAAGGCTCGTTTCACCTCCAAGATTTCTAATTCTCTCTTCACACCAAGCTAAGTGATCGATTTCCTCTGCGGCTGAGTGCTTCATTTGCTCGCGTACTTCAGGCAACTGAGCGGTTAGCGCTTGACCTTGATAAAGAGCTTGAGCGCAGACCTCGCCGGTATGATTAACGCGCATAAGACCAATCGCGTGGGCGCGATCTTTATCGCTAAGGTCGACATCAGCTAGGGTGTCCGCAGGAGACTTTCTGTTAGGTTGCGGCGCACCGCTAAAGGCTGTCCGTAAACCTTGATCTAGTTGGGCTAAAACCCTGTCGAGCGCTGTTAATTTTCGATTAGTCACGAAACATTATCCAAGTATCATTAAGCGTCTATTGTATCCATTTTTGGGTTGTTCTTCCTAGCGATAAATATAGGTAGATACGCTAAGGCAAAAAATACCATGGCCAAGCCCTCTGTGGCTATTATGTAGAGTGGCCAGGGACCGAGGAAGTCTAGCAGTGATGGGTTAATCGGTTTGTTCATCATGTAGAAATAATTAGCATCCAACGAAAGGTTAATGGGGATCAAACACAGGATATAAATATTCAGCCAGGCAAAGGTGCGCAAAATACCCTGAGGCTTGGGATAGAGCTTAAACGCAATCAGGTGATGAACCACGACCACCACCAGACCGCAGTGAACAATCCAATATTTAAAGAACCCATAACTGGGGTAGCCACCGTCCGGATCCGGCGTGATTATCGCTTGCAGTGTGCCAGACAAGACGAAGAAATAGACGATTTCGAAGCGCCGCCGATTAGGATGCCAAAACAAAAGAGGGGCCACCAACGCAAATAGGTTACAAATCGACAAAGGTAAATTAACCGCTGGATCGAACCTACCATAGGCTATATGGATAGAGGTCCAAACGATTACTGTGAGGCTAATAAAAACAGACGCTGAACGTGTTAGCAGCAAGTTTTGACGATCCTCTAAGCGTTGTGCAGCATTGACAAAGGTCACGGTAAAAAGGACAAAAACAATCACCGCCCCCAGATGCGATTGGCTAAACGATGTAAAACCAATATCAGCGCTAAAAAAGACGTTATTGATGAACACATAACTCTCCTTTAGTGAGTTTGGAATTAGCTGTCTTGTTCCCGAGCAATTGCTCGCCAACCAATATCATCACGCAGATAAATATCATTCCAGTGAATCTTAGAGGCCAGTTGATAAGCACGAGCCTGAGCCTCAGACACAGTATCGCCCATTGCGGTCGCGCAGAGTACGCGTCCGCCACTGGTCACCACATTGCCATCTGCCATGGCAGTGCCGGCATGAAAGACCTTTTGATCCGTGTCAGCAGGTGTATCAGCTAAACCCGAAATAATATCACCACCACGATAGCTTCCAGGATAACCACCTGCGGCTAGTACCACGCCGATAGCGGGCCGTGGATCCCACTGCGTTGTTTGTTGATCTAATGTTCCCGATAAAGCAGCTAAACAGTGAGCCACCAAGTCAGATTGTAGACGAAGCAGTATGGGCTGAGTTTCAGGGTCGCCAAAGCGGCAGTTGTACTCAATGACCTTGGGGGTGCCATCGGCCATAATCATTAGCCCAGCATATAAAAAGCCAATGTAGTAATTGCCCTCATTAGCCATGCCCTTAACCGTTGGATAAATCACCTCATCCATAATTCGCTGATAAATCGCCTCATCCACCACAGGTGCTGGGGAGTACGCGCCCATGCCGCCAGTATTAGGGCCAGTGTCGCCGTTGCCAGCACGCTTATGATCTTGACTGGTGGCCATTGGCAATACATTTTTGCCATCTACCATCACAATAAAGCTGGCTTCTTCGCCGTCTAAAAATTCTTCTATCACCACACGACTGCCGGCTTCGCCAAAGGCATTGCCGGCGAGCATGTCGCGCACTGCGTCTTCAGCTTCAATCATGGTCATGGCAACAATGACACCCTTACCCGCGGCCAAGCCGTCAGCTTTAACTACAATGGGTGCGCCAACCTGTTGTAGATATTCAAGTGCAGCATCGACCTCAGTAAATTTACCATAGTTAGCAGTCGGTATTTGTTGGCGTTCAAGAAAGTCTTTGGTAAATGCTTTAGAACCCTCTAGCTGGGCTGCACCACTAGAGGGCCCAAAAATTGGTGATCCGCGTGACTCAAAAAAATCAACAATACCATCTACTAATGGTTGCTCGGGGCCAACGATGGTTAGGCCAACGTTATTGTTCTCGGCAAAGTCAGCCAGTGCGGCAAAGTCAGCCACTGAGATCGCAACGTTTTTCAGATTAGGCTCCATCGCCGTTCCTGCATTGCCCGGTGCTACATAAACGGTACTGACACTCGGTGATTGAGATGCCTTCCAAGCCAGTGCGTGTTCGCGTCCACCAGAGCCAATAACCAGAACATTCATTGTGTTATTTCCAAGCAAAATTTGAGAAAAAAATTATAACAGACTGCACGGCTGGGATTATATAATTTGTGATACCGTGTCGCTAACAAGACCAATCTAAATGTGCGTCTAAGTCGTAATTTTCATATAACAAAAATTACCACAGAGGATATACTCCATCGCTGAATTACAACAATCGAATACACCAACGATCATGTGGTTTCGTCAAGATCTAAGGCTTGCCGACAACCCAGCACTCTGCGCCGCTTGCGAGCGGGGTGAGATTATTCCGGTCTATATTCTTGATGATCAAGGAGCCGAAAACTGGAAAATGGGAGGCGCTAGCCGCTGGTGGCTGCATCATGCGTTGGAAGATCTAAACGATTCTCTCAAGCAAGGTTTACAGCTTTTTCAGGGTGATGCACTAACCATCCTTCGTGACCTTGCCGCGCAAACCGGCGCCGCAGCTATCACTTGGAATCGTTGTTATGAGCCTTGGCGTATTACTCGCGATGCCACCCTTAAAACAGCGCTCAAAGACGATGGTCTTGAGGTGCAAAGTTTCAATGGGTCGCTGCTGTGGGAACCTTGGCAAGTGCTTAAAAAAGATGGCACTCCCTACAAAGTATTCACCCCTTATTATCGTCGTGGTTGTCTTTCTGTTACTGCCCCACGCCGGCCATTGGCACCACCAGTAGGCATCAACTTAAATAAAAATAGTGTCCACTCACTACTGCTAAAAGACTTAAATTTGCTGCCTAAAATTAACTGGGACGAGCATATGAAGGCGCGTTGGGATATTAGCGAAGGAGCCGCTCATGAACGCCTTGATGAGTTCGTCATGGACGAGTTACAAGACTACCGCGAAGGCCGAAATTTCCCAGATAAACAGAACGTATCACGATTGTCTCCCTACCTGCATTTTGGTCAAATATCACCCAACATAGCGTGGCATCGTGCGGCAGAAGCAGGAGCCTTTATTACCAATGAGCAAAGCTTAGATACCTTTATGAGTGAGCTAGGTTGGCGCGAGTTTTCTTACTATTTGCTCTACCATTTCCCTACGTTGCCAACCGACAACTTGCAAGTACGCTTTAATCTTTTCCCTTGGGCAGAGAACACCGACGCTGATTTAAAAGCTTGGCAGCAGGGTAAAACAGGTTACCCATTGGTAGATGCAGGTATGCGTGAACTTTATACCACCGGTTACATGCACAACCGCGTGCGCATGGTGGTTGGCTCATTCTTGGTAAAGAATTTACTCATACACTGGCATAAGGGTGAGCAATGGTTTTGGGATTGCTTAGTTGATGCAGACCTTGCCAGCAATAGTGCTGGCTGGCAGTGGATCGCTGGGTCCGGTGCAGACGCTGCCCCTTTCTTTAGAATCTTTAATCCCATTACCCAGAGTGAAAAGTTCGACAAGCAGGGCAACTACATTCGCCGATATGTGCCAGAGCTTGCGGATATGCCAGAAAAACATATTCATGCGCCATGGTTGGCACCCTCTGAGGTTCTCACTGCGGCTGGTGTGGACATTGGCAATAACTACCCAGCACCTATAATGGACATTAAGGAATCCAGAGAGCGAGCACTAGCGGCCTTTGGAGTGACTAAAATTCAGCCTACAGACAGTTAATGGGTCTCATTTTTTAGCGGAGCTTTACAATGTATTTTGGCAGTGATAATCAAACCGGCGCATCTTCACAGGTACTAGAGATGCTAACCCAGGCTAACAGTGGTTATACCCATGGTTATGGTGATGACCAGTGGACTGATAAGGCCATAGAGGCTCTAAAGACCTTATTTGAATGTGATCTGGAGGCCTATTTTGTGGCTACCGGCACCGCGGCAAACTCACTGGCCTTGTCGTGCATGGTACAACCTTGGGAGGCCATACTCTGCCATAACAATGCTCATATTATTTTGGATGAGTCCACCGCTCCAGAACTATTTACCGGTGGCGCACGCATGCGGTCTATTTCTCAGGGTGAAGGCAAAATCAGCCCAAAACACCTGCAAGACTATTTTCAAACAATAGGGACCGACTACCCCCACAATGTGCGAGCAACTGCATTAAGTATTACTCAGGCCAGCGAATCGGGCCTTGTCTACACACCAGAGCAAGTTTCGGCGCTTAGTAGCATAGCTAAAGACAATGGCCTAAGCGTCCACATGGACGGGGCAAGGTTTGCCAATGCTGTTGCCTCGCTGCAATGCAGCCCCGCAGAGTTGTCATGGAAGGCAGGCGTCGACGTACTCTGTCTTGGAGCCACCAAATGTGGCGCGCTAAGTGCCGAGGTCGTTATATTTTTTAATAAAGACCTAGCTCAGACCTTTAGCCATCGTCGCAAGCGTGCAGGTCACTTACTATCTAAGGGGAGACTATTTGGAGCGCAAATGGTCGGCTGGTTACAAGACGACCACTGGCTTGAGTTAGCCCAGCATGCCAATACTCAAGCGGCCAAGCTAGCTGAGGCAATAGCAGCTATTGATGGCCTAACATTAGCCTGGCCGGTGGAATCAAACGAGCTCTTTGTCATCATGCCCAAGGGGTTGGCAGATCATTTACAGGCTGCCGGTGCAGAATTTTATGACTGGTATATCGACACCTTGCCGCCCAATATCACAATAGCTGAGGATGAGATGTTTGCGCGGCTTGTGACCTCCTTTGTGACCCAAGACATCCAGCGTGAAGATTTCTGTGACCTCATTCGCGGTTATTTCGCAGCTACTAAGGCGTAGCACTAAGCCAGTCAGGACCTCATCCACCATCACAGGGTAATCATACGGTAGCAAACGTCACTTGTAGGCCATACGCGTCGAGCTATAAGTCCGTCTGTCTTGAACTCTTTAATGTGAATTGTCCTGAGTTTTCGCATCTAATGAACGTGTCGATTATGCAGATTTTCTTGACGCCAACCCATTTGACTACGAATTGTGCTTAACTGAAGATAAAGTCACCGGCGCTTTTGGGCTTTCAGAACATGGTTTACAGCAAAAAAGTCTCAATTGGATTTTACCGAACCCACGCTCATAAGGGTTGGGTCTTGGTTCGGTTATTATAAGTCGAATCTCTGCTGCGGCGAGTGATTCAGGGGTGACTTTGGTTAATATTGAAGCAAGCCAAAAATCAGCGCCGTTCTTTGCTAAGTTTGCTGCCCTTAAGATCGCTGCTATAAACAATGATTATGAGCCGGGCATGTATCCCATAGTCCTAGCGCTTAGCTTGTATAGCCTAATAGACGATGGTTTTTTTTGATTCCTTTATACAGCCCCTATTTGTGAGAGGAAGTATTAATTATGAAGCGTAATATTTTAAGTAGTTTAGGTTCAGCCGACCGTCCCTGGGATAATACGCCTAGCACGCGATATTCTTTAAGGTTTTTTGTCTACACAGTTTTTGTGCTGGCTGGTTTCACACCGGCCCTGGCTAGCGATAAGGATGCTGTAGCAGCGACGGGATCGTTGTTGATTCGTGGAGGCTGGTTATTTGATGGCATCAGCGACGATCGCCGTCGCAACAGCGGTATACTTATTCAAGATGGCAAAATAGTCGGCGTCGATGTTCCTGCTAATCAACAAAGTTCAACGCCCGCCCGAGTTATCGAGTTAGCCGAGTCAGAAACAATTCTACCTGGCCTCATCGACTTGCATGCACACTACAATCTAGATCTCATTGACAAAGGTCGTGCGGAGGAAGTCGTTTATAACGGTATTGTATTTCTAGCCAACGGCGTAACCGCCACATGGTCAGCGGGGGAATTTTATCCTGAGCGCGTCATTGCCCAGCGAGATCTAATTGAAGCAGGCCGCGCTATTGGGCCGCACTTATTTGTATCTGGTCCCTACTTTGGTGCCTTTCGCTGTGAGTATCAAGTCAGGGTGGCAGCTGATGAATGTGCAGCCTGGCCAAATAACATCACCGAAAAAGAGATCAGGGACGAGGTTGATAAGTGGGCCCAACAAGGTGTTATCAGTCTCAAGATAAAGCAGGCAACGCCGGGTGAGGCAAAGATCATTATTCAACAAGCACATAAGAATGACATAACAACCACCGGGCATCTTGCTAACTACGATGTTGAATATGATGTCTCCACGCGCGATGCCATCCTAATGGGTATGGATCGTATTGAGCACCAACTCACTCTCGCCCTTGGAAGTGATGATCCAAGAAGTGCAGAAATGCATGAGATAGTAGATCTGATGATAGAACATCAGGTTTATTATGACGCGAACTTGCAGATGTACGGTGGCATTAATTTGCGCAAGGATTATCCCTCTGAAATGAGCTGGGCCGATGAATCAAAATATTTCACTCCCTACACGCAGACTCTTCTTTTGCAGCGTGGTCCACCGTTACCCGAGTCAGAAGAAAGGGAGTATAACCAGCGGGTAATCGAACTAATGACGCTTTATAAAGCAGGAGGTAAACATCTTTTGGTTGTTGGTACTGATGAGCCGGTCTATACCAGTATGCTCCCGGGTTTTGCCTATCACAGAGAATTACTCGCTATGACCTATGCAGGATTGCCTCCGATTGTTGTTCTGAAAGCCGCCACCATAAACGGTGCTGTCGCCCTTGGTGTTGCAGATCGCCTCGGTTCAGTCGAAACTGGAAAATTTGCCGACCTGTTGGTGGTTAAAGGTAACCCCTTAAAGGATATTAAGGCTACGCGCAGTATTAGGATTGTAGTGAAGGAGGGTGTGGTTCATAATCCAAAGGCTTTGCTAAATTCAGCTAAAGGCAAAATAGGGCCTGCTGGGCCAGCTGATCATGCAGACTGGGAATTCCACGTCAAACCGCTACGAGATTAAGTAAGTAGGGCGCTTTAACAATAGAGATAAAACTTGCCGTGGGAGTCATTGTTCCCTATCGGCTAATATTGTTAATTTGCAAGCGCGCCCTATACTGATTAGAAAACCATATAGGTTCCTAGTCTTTTAGACCAGAAGAAAATTAATGGAGGCATAGATGTGTAGTCAACTTAGCAGTCAGAGAAGCTTAGCTTTTTTACTAGTACTTATGATGTCATTGCCACTTACTGCGTTTGCCGTAAACAGCACTGAAAAGCCGAATATTGTATTGGTGGTGATGGATAACTTTGGTTATGGCGAAATTGGTGTTTATGGTGGGGGTGTTTTGCGTGGCGCGCCAACACCGAATATTGATAGCATTGGAGCGGAAGGATTTCAGTTAACCAATTTTAATGTCGAAGCTGAATGCACGCCATCACGTGCTGCCTTGATGACAGGCCGCTATGGTATTCGAACGCGTCAGCAGCCAGAGGGCCCGCCTAGAGGTATTTGGTATGGCATTACACCTTGGGAAATTACTCTAGCAGAAATGCTTTCAGACACTGGATATGCCACTGGCATGTTTGGTAAGTGGCACTTGGGTGACGCTGAAGGGCGCTACCCAACGGATCAAGGGTTTGATGAATGGTATGGTATTCCCAATTCGTCAGATCAAGCGTTTTGGCCTGACAGTGACAGTTTTCAGAAAGATGCAGGTGTGGAATTTACCCGCATAATGACGTCAAAACGCAATGAGAAGCCTAAAAAGGGTGAGGTCTATGGCCGCGCTAAGCGCGCGACTATTGACCGAGAAATCACTGACCACGCGTTAGATTTCATGAAGCGCAAAGCGAAAACCAAGCAACCATTTTTTGCTTATTTGCCGTATACCCAGACCCATGAGCCGGTTGATGCGCATCCTGACTTCAAGGGTAAAACAGGCAATGGCAGTTTTGCCGATGTGTTAGCCCAAACTGATGCTTATATAGGCGAACTACTTGCAACGGTTGATGATCTTGGACTGAAGGATAATACGATTTTTATCTTTACCTCTGACAATGGTCGGGAGGGTATAAAGCGCTCATTTGGTTTTACTGGACCTTGGCGAGGAACCATGTTCTCACCTTATGAAGGCTCATTGCGAGTCCCTTTTCTTATTCGTTATCCGGGTAAAATACCAGCGCGACAGGTGTCTAATGATATTGTTCATTTAATTGATGTATTTCCTACCTTGGCTAATTTGGTGGGTGGTGTTGTTCCCACAGATAGAGTACTAGACGGGGTTGACCAGACTAAATTTTTGATGGGTGCAGCCGCAAAATCAGCACGAGAATCAGTCATTATTTATATCGGTAATGAGCTATTTGGCGTGAAATGGCGTAACTGGAAAATGTTACTGAAGGAGATCGATGAAAAGAGCTATGCGATTCAAAACATGGCTTACCCTTCAATTTATAATCTAATTGTAGATCCCAAAGAAGAAGAACCAGAAAAGTTCTATTTAGATGATACTTGGGTCGATACGCCTTTATGGCAAGTAATTGAGGAGCATCAAGTCTCCATTGCTGAAGACGCTGGAGCGCCTGACCAGTAGAGCCAAACCCTAGCCAATAAAAAAGCCCGCATAAAGAGGGCTTTTTTATTGGTGAAGTAAAAAGACTCAGTGCCTAAAGTGGCGCATGCCAGTGAATACCATGGCGATACCGTGCTCATCTGCAGCAGCAATGACTTCATCATCACGCATTGAGCCACCGGGCTGAATAATACAGCTAATACCTGCTTGACCGGCATTATCAATACCATCACGGAAGGGGAAGAATGCATCAGATGCCATGACAGCCCCTACTACGTCAAGACCTGCGTGCTCAGCCTTAATGCCTGCAATCCGGGCACTATTAATACGGCTCATTTGGCCTGCGCCAACGCCAACGGTTTGGTTATTCTTGGCATAAATGATGGCGTTAGACTTGACCATTTTGGCGACCCTCCAAGCAAACAACATATCCGTCATTTCACTTGCTGTGGGTAATCTTTTGGACACTACTTTGAGGTCTTGCTCAGTAATCATGCCGTTGTCGCGGTCTTGAATCAGCAGGCCTCCATTGACGCGTTTGTAGTCAAAGTCTTGCGGACGCTGCTCACCCCAGGTGCCGCATTCTAGAAGCCTGACGTTTTTCTTCGTGGCCACTACAGCCAAAGCATCAGCCGATACTGAGGGCGCAATAATGACTTCAACAAATTGTTTTGCACAAATAGCCTCCGCGGTCTTGGCGTCAAGCTCACGGTTAAAGGCAATAATGCCACCGAAGGCAGATTCTGGGTCAGTGGCAAAAGCTAGATCATAGGCTGTAGCAATATCGGCCGCCACTGATACACCACAAGGGTTGGCGTGTTTGACGATAACGCAGGCGGGCTGGTCAAATTGTTTGACGCATTCTAGCGCGGCATCAGTGTCGGCGATGTTATTGAACGATAGCTCTTTACCTTGCAACTGTTCAGCAGTGGCCACACTGGCCTCGGTAGGGTTAGCCTCGGTGTAAAAGGCGGCCTTCTGATGAGGGTTTTCACCATAACGCATTTCTTGGGTTTTGAAATACTGGACATTAAAAGTGTCAGAAAAATCACGAGCAGTATTGTCGGTATCTCGGGCGCCAAAATGATTAGCAATCATGCCGTCATAGCCTGCTGTGTGCTCAAAGGCTTTGACCATAAGGGCATAACGAGTGTTGTAATCAAGTTGCCCAGCATTGGACTGCATCTGCTCAAGGACCATAGCGTAGTCACTGTTGTTAACGACAATGGCCACATCTTTATGGTTTTTTGCCGCTGATCGAACCATGGTTGGCCCGCCGATATCGATATTTTCAATCGCATTTGGCAATGTACAATCAGGATCAGCAACGGTGGCTGCAAAGGGATAGAGATTAACGATGACCATATCGATAGGCTTAATCGAATGCTCTGCCATCACAGCATCATCGGTACCACGACGACCTAAAATACCACCATGAACTTTTGGGTGCAGGGTTTTCACGCGGCCATCCATCATCTCTGGAAAACCTGTGTAGTCTGAGACTTCAGTGACGGCGATGTTATGTTCTTTAAGTAATCGGAAGGTTCCTCCAGTGGATAATAATGCTACATTTTGAGCTGTTAAAGCTCGGGCAAAATCAACAATGCCAGTTTTATCAGATACGCTAATGAGTGCGCGCGTGACTTTTTTTAGATCGCTCATGGAGTCCTCGAGTTGGGTTACAAAAGATCGTATTGTTTAAGTTTTTTACGTAGAGTGCCTCGGTTAAGGCCGAGTATTTTGCATGCTTTACTTTGGTTTTTCCGAGTATAGGCCATTACCGCCGCCAGCAGTGGTGCCTCGACTTCAGCTAGTACCAAATCATAAAGATTGACGGTGCTTTGACCATCCAAGTCTTCAAAATAACGCTGCATAGCATCGGCCACACTAACTCTTAAAGAATCTTGAGTGTCTTTTGTTGGCTGGTGAATCGGGGGATTATAGTCTGGGGTCGTTAGGTAGCTGTTAACGTCTTTTTTATCTAACACCTTAGTGTCATTAGCAGAACTCATGCGACTTTTCCTTCATAGCGAGATTCGAAGAAAAACGCTTGGAGTAATTTTCTTTGTTGTTCGGTGGTTTCAAGGGTATTGAACTGACGGGTAAAGTCTCTACCACCGGACAGTGGATTAATGTACCAACCAATATGTTTCCGTGAAATACGCAGCCCGCCGGTTTCACCATAAAACTCATGTAGTGCAAGTAAATGTTTGGACATAATGGTGGCGCACTCTTCCATGCTTGGCGGAGCTAGGTGTTCTCCAAATTTAAGAAAGTGATTTATTTGGTTAAAAATCCATGGGTTACCTTGAGCGGCTCGTCCAACCATTACTGCAGCCGCTCCGGTGTGTTTAAGCACAGAGACGGCTTTTTCTGGATCCGTTATGTCGCCATTGGCTAGTACTGGAATAGATACCGCTTCCACTACTTGGGCAATGGTGTCGTACTCAACTTCGCCGACGAAACGGCAGGCACGAGTGCGGCCGTGGACGGCGAGAGCTGAAACACCGGCATCCTCTGCAATTTTTGCAATTGTCACCGCGTTGCGGTTTTGTCTGTCCCAGCCAGTACGAATTTTCAAGGTCACAGGGACGTCGGTGGCAGAAACTACGGCATCTAGGATATCTTTCACTAGCTCTGGATTTTGCAGTAGCGCTGATCCTGCGGCACGTTTACATACTTTCTTGGCAGGACACCCCATATTAAGATCAATAATCTCGGCACCCTGTTGGACATTAAATCTAGCGGCTTCTGCCATCATTTGAGGATCGTATCCAGCTATTTGTACTGACCGCGGGGCAGGTTCATCACCAAACTGCACGCGCAGTCGAGACTTTCTGGTTGACCACGTAGCCGGATCGGCAGCTACCATCTCAGACACGACTAAACCAGCGCCCATTTTTCTGCACAGTTGGCGGAACGGTAAATCGGTCACGCCTGCCATGGGTGCAAGCACGGTTTGGTTATGAATATGATAGGGGCCAATATTAAACAAGTTAATCTCTGGTGCCACGTTGCGAGTTGGTAATAATACTCCCTCAGCGATTGATTAAAAAGTGATCAATTGAAAAATATGTCGGTTATTGATGATTCTGTGTTTCTTGGGCACTAAAACTCGATAAAAGGTCTTGATTTAGGGCTGCTTTACTTTTTGGGCGCTCAACTGCGCCCATTCAGACTCAATAGCTGGGGCAAAAAAGGTAAATTCGGTAGAGTAGGGCGCAGAGACAGCATCAATTTGTCGATCTAAAAGCCCAGCCAGACACAATAAACCACTGGCCATAGTCATGGCGCAGAGTTTGTCTGCAAGCTCAATGAGAGGTGCGGCTAAAATATTGGCTACTACCACTTCTGCTTGAATATCATCGGGAACCTCGTTAGGAAGATAAGTGATCAGTTGATGATCAGCAATATTATTGCGCTGAGCGTTGTCGCGACTGGCCAGCAAGGCTTGGGGATCATGGTCGACAGCGATGACTTGCTTGGCACCAAGTAGAAGGGCCGCGATGCCTAAAATACCGGAGCCGCAACCGTAGTCAATAATCGTTTTGCCATTTAAATCTTGTTTATCTAACCATCTCAAACACAAGTGAGTGGTGGGGTGGCTGCCAGTGCCGAAGGCTAAGCCAGGGTCGAGGCTTAAGTTGACACCTGCAGGATCTGGCGGATCAATCCAGCTTGGGCATATCCACAAGCGATCCCCGCATTTTAGGGGGTTGAAGTGTTTTTTCCATTCTTGAGACCAGTCTTTATCTTCGAGTTGTTCCCAGCGTATTTGTGGAGAAGATAAAATAGACGCGTAAAACTGCAAATTAATTTCTCGCGTGTCTACGGTTGTTGGGAACAGCGCAGTAACAATACATTGATCCCACAGCGGCGTTTCACCGACAGCAGGCTCAAGGATTGGTTGATCGGCGGCATCTTGGATCGTCACTGATAGAGAATTCAGAGCAATAAGAGCGCTTTCTATCTCATGACTATCTTGTCTGGATGATAGAATGATTAACTGAATCCACTGCATACCTAAAGTCCGACTTCATTTTGGCCTATGGAATAATAGGAGAAGAACCTATAGGCCAAGTTTTTTCTCAAGATAATGAATGTTGACGCCGCCATTCTTAAAAGCCTCATCTCTTACTAAGTCTTCATGAAGGGGGATGTTAGTCTTAATGCCGTCAATAACCATCTCATCAAGGGCGATACGCATTCTAGACAGTGCAGCTTCTCGATCGTGACCATAAGTGATGACTTTCCCTATGAGCGAATCATAATTAGGCGGCACCGTGTAGCCATTATAAATATGAGAATCAACCCGAATACCGTTGCCGCCTGGAGCATGATAAGCATTGATAGTGCCTGGCTGAGGCATAAAGGTAACGGGATCTTCGGCGTTAATACGACATTCAAATGAGTGACCGCGGAAGATAATATCTTCTTGCTTAAAGCTTAGAGCTCGACCGCTTGCGATTAAGAGTTGCTCTTTAACGATATCAACGCCGGTAATCATTTCTGAAACCGGATGCTCGACTTGGACCCGCGTATTCATTTCGATAAAGTAAAAATGGCCATCTTCATAAAGGAATTCGAAGGTTCCGGCACCACGATAGTTAATCTGGATGCAGGCGGTTACACAACTCTCGAAAACTGCCTGCCTAGCATCCTCTGGGATGCCTGGGGCGGGCGCTTCCTCTAATACTTTCTGGTGCCGTCGTTGCAGGGAGCAGTCCCTATCTCCGAGATGGATGGCATGGCCTTGACCGTCAGCGAGTATCTGCACTTCAACATGTCGAGGGTTCTGGAGAAATTTCTCCATATACACTGTGCCATCACCAAAAGCTGCCGCTGCTTCGGTCTTGGTTATAGAGACGGCATTGACTAGGGATTCTTGATCCTCAACAACACGCATACCTCTACCGCCACCACCTGCCGCCGCTTTAATAATAACGGGGTAGCCAATTCGCATGGCAGTAGCATGCAAAGTAGCTGTGTCACTGGATAATGGGCCATCAGAGCCTGGAACAGTGGGCACACCGGCTGCTTTCATCGTCTTAATGGCCGCAACTTTGTCCCCCATGATGCGAATTACATCCGCAGTTGGACCAATAAAAACGAATCCGCTTTTCTCAACCTGTTCCGCGAAGTCAGCGTTTTCTGCCAGAAAACCATAACCAGGGTGCACGCCAGATGCGCCCGTTATTTCCATTGCGCTGATAAGTGCGGGAACATTCAGGTAGCTTTGTGGCGATGGATTTGGGCCAATACAAACAGCTTCATCGGCTAATTTAACGTGCTTCAGTGCGGCGTCCACTTTTGAGTGAACAGCAACGGTTTTTATATCCAGCTCTTTGCAAGCGCGGAGGATTCGCAAGGCAATTTCGCCGCGATTGGCGATAAGCACTTTATCCAGCATGATTTAGTTCCCTGGCGCTATTAAATAATAGTGAATAAAGGCTGATCGAATTCTACGGGCTCGCCGTCTTCGACCAGTATGGCACCAATAACACCGCCTTTATCCGCTTCAATTTGATTCATCATTTTCATTGCTTCGATAATGCAAAGGACATCTCCGGGCGATACGGTTTGACCAACACTTGCAAATACTGGAGAGCCAGGAGCAGGAGAGGCATAAAAGCTACCGACCATAGGGGAATGTACGATATGGCCCTGAAGTTCTGCGGGGGCAGGGGGCTCTATAACACGCGCACCGCTAATGGCAGGTGTAGTCGCCACTGGAGTCGCTGCAATGGCAGGCGGTGCAGCGTACGAGATTACCTGAGGTCCGCGGCTGATTCGAACTGAATCCTCACCTTCAGTGATCTCAAGTTCGTTAATATTAGACTCTTCAAGCAGCTCAATGAGCTTCTTAACTTTACGGATATCCATTGTTGTCTCTCAATCTATTATTGTTGGTCAAATTTACTTAAGGCTGCGTCCAGAGCAAAATCATAGCTTTTCGCTCCAAAACCACAAATCACACCTTCTGCGATGTCGGAAAAGTAAGAGTAGTGCCTAAATTCTTCCCGTGCGTGTACGTTGGACAGGTGTACTTCGATAAAAGGAATGTTGACACCGAGCAGCGCGTCCCTAAGTGCGATACTCGTGTGGGTAAAGGCGCCAGGGTTAAAAATAATAAAGTCGACACCCTCATTAGCTGCGCTATGAATGCTGTCAATAAGCACGTGCTCAGCATTACTTTGCAGGGCCTTGAGCCTGTGCCCGGCATTCTCTGCATTACCAACTAGCCGCTGATTGATAAGGTCTAGGGTTTTGCCCCCGTAAACCTCGGGTTCGCGAGTACCAAGCAAGTTAAGGTTTGGGCCGTGTAGCAACAATAAGTTGGCCATAATCACTCTCAATGCGTGTCAAATTAAGAATGAAGTCTGCACTAAAACGCATAACCTGTCTATGGCTGTAGGCATAAATTTACTTTTCGACGAAATTGGCAGAAATTGAGTGGTTTTTCTGTATTTTTTGCAGAGACTTATGATTTAGGGCTAGATTATTATGCACTTAAAGCGACGTTTAGAGCATTTAGCGGCATAATAACTCCTTTAGGCCACCTATTTCAGTAAAATCGCCTAAGTTCTTTTAATGTGCCGCTAAAATTCAATAAAATACGCTAAAATGTCTTTTTAGAGCTCTTTATTGCTTTGAGTAAAGTGCTTTCAAGTAGAATTTGCGGTAAAACTTCGGCGGAGGCCGCACCTTCTGGGTAGACAAGATAAAGAGGAACGCCGCTTCGCTGGAATTGGTTGAGTAGTTTTGTGATTTCAGGATCATTGTTAGTCCAATCACCCTTTAAGTAGGTTACTTGGTTGTCGTTCAAACTGCGATAGAACGCATTAGTAAAGGCGATTTTCTCATTGGCTAGGCAGGTGATACACCAATCTGCTGTTAAATTAACAAAAACAGCCTTCTGCGCCTGCCTTAATTCACTGAGGCGCTGTTGGGAATAGGGCTCCCACCGCGCTGGCTCAGCTTCTTTAGTGATTGACCAAGCAGGGATAGCTAGCGCACCTATGAGGCATAAGGCCGCCAATATATTTCCAAACGAAAATGAGGTGATCTTCTGCCCCGAGGCCTGCCTTAGCTTGGTTATCCAAATAGCCATGGTAATTAATACTAAGCCAAAAATAATAATGGCAACAATATCAACACTAGTCTGCCTGCCAACGACCCAAAGAAGCCATATCCCTGTGATATAGAGCGGAAAGGCTAGAAATTGTTTGAAGCTATCCATCCAAGCTCCTGGGCGAGGTAGTTTGGCGGTTAGGCTAGGAATCCAGGCCAGCAGAACAAAGGGTAACGCCATACCTAGGCCTAAAAAGGCGAACACTAATAGCGCTAAATAGCTTGGTTGAGCTATGGCAAAACCAAGTGCCGGGCCCATAAAGGGCGCAGTGCAAGGGCTAGCAACGGTGGTGGCCAAAACACCCGTCATAAAAGAAGAGGATAGGCTCTCATCTCGTTCTGAAGACTGCCCTATCGACATGAGACTAGAGCCTATTTCTAAATAGCCAGAAAAAACTAATCCCATAATAAAAAATAGGTAAATCAATAACATGACAAACAGCGGTGACTGAAGTTGAAAGCCCCACCCAATGGCTTCGCCAGCTGCACGCAAACTAAGCATGACAAATGCAATTCCAACAAAGCTAGCGACGACGCCCGCGGTATACGCCAGGCCATGGGAGCGCCGGCTTGACTGGGTTTGATGCGTCATAGTAAAGCTGAGTGCTTTTATCGAGAGGACTGGGAAAACACAGGGCATTAGATTCAATATCATGCCCCCCAGTAAGGCGAATATGAGAATCAAGCCTAAAGAGAACTGCTGTTGCCCAACATTACTGCTGGAGCCACCTTGCATGGCTGCTTGTGCAGCAGCAGAGGGGGTTTTGCTAATATCGACCTTGCCACTGACCAAGTTGATGGTTAGCCATTGTTTGTAAGGTGGGTAACAGAGTCCGGCATCCGCACAACCTTGAGACTCTATTTGAATTTCCATCTGATCACCTTCTCCTTTGTAAGGAAGGGCGATGGATGTTTTTGTGTAATAGACCTCTAATTCTTCTTCGAAAAAGTCATCCCACTTACGTTTTCCAGTCTCAAAGATAGGTGCTTTTAATTGGCTGGTCGCATCGACAGCACTAAAGCTAAATCGATCGCGGTAAAGATAGTAGCCCTCAACAATCGACCAGTTAAGGACTAATTCACTCTCTTTGACCTCAACGGCAACTTGATAAACTTGTTCCACGGGCAAAAATAAAGTGTTTGGCGATAGTAGTCGATTATTGTCAACCGACGATGAGAGATTGTCAGTTAACGAACTTTGCGCGAAGCTCAATGATGCTAACAAATAGGTTAGTAAAATTAACGTTGCCTTTAACAACTTGATCATCTTTGGCTTCCTGGTTTAATGCGTATTTTTAGACAATTTAGGGTTACTTACGGTTGCTAAGGTTTATTGTATCCTTATTTTATGGGACATGGATATTTTGGACACTGGCATAGTATTATTTGGCGATCCAAGTCACAAATCACCTTAATGCACAGGCCTAAATATTCTTGATCATGTATAGTTCGGATGAGGAGAATATTTATGAGACTTGTGGTTTTTGCCCTTGTAGTGGCAGTAATTCAGTTGACCTTTGCGGGAACTGGACAGGCATCAGAACAACTGCGACCGAAAGCTTTATCTTTTAGTGATGGGTATTTGCGTACTATGCCTCCTGGTCAAAAGGTAACAGCAGCTTTTATCAGTGTAACCAATATGAGTGATGAAGATTGCCGGCTTACCTCTCTTAGCTCTCCTTTAGCTAATCGTGTTGAGTTCCATCAACATCAACATGTTGATGGGATGATGAAAATGCGTCCTATGAAGTCCGTACTAGTGGCTGCTGGTAACAGAGTGGTTTTTAAACCAGGTGCTTTTCATATCATGTTTTTTAATGTGGGCCATCCGCTGATGGCCGGTCACAAGACAGCGCTAACATTAGCTACCGATCAGTGCGGTGACTACAGCGCTGAGTTAGAGATACGGGGCTTGGTCAAAACGAAAATAACGGATCATCATTAATGTTTGCTTCCAAAAAAATAATAACCGCATGGCGACGATTTTTTAGTGGTGCTGGTGAAACATTGTCTGAAGATTATATTGGCAAAAATGCCCCTCCTAAATTACGTGTTGGCTTATACATCACGTTACTTGCTCTTCTCTTGTTGCTGCTTTTAGGCTGGTACTGGAGTCAAGAGCCTGTTGAATTCAATATCCAAGTAAAATCTAATACCGAGATTGTCATCGGTGAAACCACGACTAGTGCTTTAATTAAAGTAGTCGATGTTTTGCTAGATAAGCCCGGCGGTTATCTGAGTAACGATATTATGCCGCCAGGCATTTGGATGGATAATCAGCCGAGCTGGGAATATGGCGTAATGATTCAAGTTAGAGATCTCAGTAAGGCGATGAGAGAGTCTTTTAGCCGCTCACAATCACAGTCTGCAGAGGATTCTGATCTATCTATGGCCGAGCCACGATTTAACGTTGACCATGTGCGTTGGGCAGCACCCTGGCCTGAGCGGGAGTACAGAGAAGGTCGCAATTACGTAGCCTCTTATCTGGAGCGCCTGAGTGATGAGGAGGCCTTTAACGCGCAATTTTACGCTAGAGCGGATAATTTGCGTTATTGGTTGGGCACTGTTGAAAAGCGGTTGGGTAGTTTATCCCAACGTCTAGCAGCTAGCGTCGGTCAACGGCGCATCAACACTAATCTTTCTGGAAGCTTGGGCGCTCGGCAGTCTACAGCGTCACCTCACGAATTAGTGGTTAAAACTAGCTGGTGGCAAATAGATAATGTGTTCTATGAGGCGAGAGGTACCTCGTGGGCCTTAGTTCATTTTTTAAAAGCCGTTGAAGTTGATTTCGGAGATGTGCTGGCAAAAAAAAATGCCATCGCAAGCCTACAACAAATCATTCGAGAGCTTGAAATGACACAAAGACCACTTCGCTCACCAATGATTGTTAATGGCGAAGGCTTTGGTTTGCTGGCTAATCATTCCTTGGTGATGGCTTCCTATATCAGTCGTGCTAATGCGGCGATCATTGATTTACGAGAACTTATGTCTAAAGGCTAGTATCGTCTAGTGTGCAGGGTAATGAGTGATAATTCCCTGTTGGGTCGCCAAAAATAAAACATCGGCAGGTTTTAGAGCAAATAAACCATTGGTGACAACGCCGGTAATCTGATTAATTTTTTCCTCTAACTCACAAGCAGAGCCTATCGGATGGAGGTGATGTACATCGAGTATTAGGTTTCCATTGTCAGTGATAACGTTCTCCCGCCACACGGGGTCTCCTCCAAGTTTAACTAGTTCTCGGGCAACATAACTTCGGGCCATTGGAATGACTTCAACTGGGAGAGGGAAGGTACCTAAGTTTTTGACCCATTTACTCTCGTCAGCAATACAGACAAATTCATTAGCCACTGCGGTCACAATTTTCTCGCGAGTTAGGGCAGCGCCACCGCCTTTAATTAGCTCTAGGCGCGGATTAGCTTCGTCTGCGCCATCGACATATATAGTGACTTCAGAGACGGAATTTAATTCAAAAACCTGAATACCGTGATTACGCAAACGCGCGGCAGAACCCTCTGAGCTAGCTACGGTGGCCAGAAATTTATGCTTGTGTTGAGCTATCAGATCAATGAAACAATTTGCCGTAGAGCCAGTGCCTATACCGACGATACTATCCGATTCAATTTTTGCAACGACATAATCGACAGCAGCCTGAGCTACCGCCTCTTTAAGTTGATCTTGATTCATTTAATACTCCACAAAATTAGGGTGCCGAAAAGCCTATGATAAGTATACGGTGATTTATTTTATAAATCAGAATCGTCGCTGACATTGGGGGTCTTTACGCTAGCATCAAAATAAGGCGCTGGCGTAAAGACCCATATCAACTTACCATTGCGTCTTTGATTAATAATTTGGGTTAGTCATGCCGCAGAAGTACGTTAAAAAGATTCTCGATGCCCGTATCTACGATTTGGCGATAGAAACGCCCGTAGATGCTGCCCCGCTGCTTTCAAAGCGGCTAAATAATACTATTCTATTGAAGCGCGAAGACTTACAACCAGTTTTTTCTTTCAAGCTTCGTGGCGCTTACAACAAGTTACGACAATTATCTAAAGTGGAACTGGCAAAGGGGGTGATCGCCGCTTCGGCAGGAAATCACGCTCAGGGGCTAGCCCTAGCAGCACAGAAGATGGGTATCAATGCGACTATTGTTATGCCCAAAACAACGCCGCTTATTAAGGTTGATGCGGTGCGTGGTTGGGGGGCAAAGGTTATTTTGTTCGGTGACAATTATAATGCGGCAGCAGACCATGCTAATCAACTTGTTGCCGAGCAGGGGCTGACTTATATCCATCCGTTTGATGATCCCGACATTATTGCAGGACAGGGCACAGTCGGCATGGAGATTTTGCGTCAGTTACCTGGAGATTTGGATGTTATTTTTGTTGCAGTTGGCGGTGGTGGTCTATGTGCTGGAATCGCGGCCTATGTGAAATATGTTCGTCCAGGTGTGAAGGTGATCGCCGTAGAATCTGATGATGCGGCCTGTTTAGATGCCGCTATGAAAGCGGGGCGACCGGTAAAGTTAAAAGAAGTCGGTATCTTTGCTGACGGCACTGCGGTTGCACAGGTGGGCACAGAAACATTCCGAATTCTCAAGGATCTGGTTGATGAAGTGATTACGGTTACCACTGATGAAATTTGCGCAGCAATCAAAGATGTCTATAACGATACTCGGGCTATCTGTGAACCCTCTGGTGCGATGGGCGCTGCTGGGCTGAAAAAATATGTAGAGCAAAGTGGTGTCCAAGGTCAGACTTTAGTGGCAGTTCAGTGTGGAGCAAATATTGATTTTGATCGCTTGCGCTATATTTCTGAACGTACAGAAATTGGTGAGAAACGCGAAGCTATTTTGGCGGTTACCTTAGACGAGAAACCGGGTAGTTTTAGAAACTTTTGCAAAGCGATTGGACGACGCACTATATCTGAGTTCAATTATCGATATAGTGATTCTCAGCAGGCGCAAATTTATGTTGGCGTAAAGGTGTCCGACGATGGCGATCGATTTGATCTGGTTAATGAACTGGTGGGAAAAGGCTATCCAGTTTCTGATCTAACTGATAGCGAAATAGCTAAATCTCATATACGACATATGGTTGGCGGCCGCTCACCACAGGTAGGCGAAGAACAGGTATTTCGATTTGAGTTCCCGGAGCGTCCCAGTGCTTTAGCTAATTTTCTAATTGAGTTGGGTAGTGGGCTAAATATTTCAATGTTCCATTACCGTAACCATGGATCGGCATTTGGTAAAGTGCTCGTTGGATTTCAGGCATCTGAGCAAGACGGACTCGAGGTCAAGCGTTTTTTGGATGAGCTAGGGTACCGTTACGAAGACGAGACACATAACGAGGCGTACCAGATTTTTCTTAGCAGTTAGCGGCTATCATCGAACTTAATCTAGGTCAAAGTAGGTCAGAAATTTTACGTATCTGAATTGCCTCAAAGCCTGATCCAGCCAATGCATCTGAAATAACCACGACAGGATCATCTGCAGAAAAATCATTTCGCTGAAGCATTATTGCCGCCGCCGCTGCGAGAGTTTTTTCAGGATCCTCACTAAATGTAATCTGATAGCTCAAGACATTTCGATTCAACATCAGTTGGCGCATTGTTAGGCTATTGTCAGTAAATGCACAAATTATAGATTTCTGGGGGTGGCAGTTTGTCACCCGATTCGCCATTCGGCCTCGGCGAGTGGGCACAATAATGGCCTTGGCAGAGATAGATTCAGCCAAAGTAACAGCCGCTTTGGCGATCTGCTGCTTATCGTTGTCGATAATCAAATTGTCTGTAAACAGCAGTCCACGGCTGCTTTCAGTGGATCTGGCAATTCGATCGAGAATCTCAACGCACTTAACTGGATACTTTCCAACAGTGGTTTCGCCTGACAGCATAATTGCATCGGCTTCTTCATAGACAGCATTAGCTACATCAGTTACTTCGGCACGAGTTGGTATGGGATTTTGAATCATCGACTCCAGCATATGGGTTGCCACGATAACTCGTTTTCCCATCTCTGCGCAGGTACGAATGATACGCCGTTGAACGCGTGGCAAAACCTCTAACGGAATCTCAACACCCAAGTCACCCCGAGCCACCATAATGCCGTCAGCAGCCTCAATAATCTCGACCATATTGGTAATTGCTTCTTGATCTTCTAACTTAGCGATAATCTTAATTTTCTCAGATCTCTCGCCTAGTAATTCTCGCAATTGGTGAATATCAGCGGCCTCTCGTACAAAGGAAAGGGCGATAAAATCGACGCCTTGCTCTGTGCCAAATTCGATATCACGGCGGTCTTTTTCAGTGATGGCGGGCAAATTAACTCTGATCCCCGGTAAGTTAACGTGACGCTTACTTTTTAACAGACCGCCATCAATCACTTTAACCTGCATCACGCGATCTTGCTTTGCCAGAACTTCAAGGTTGATAAGACCGTTATCTACAGTGATGGTGTCACCAATATCTACATCATTAATAAGATCATCATAATTTATGTGGATAGAAGATTCTTCCACGTTCTCTGCGCCACGAGCAACGATAGAGATGGTGTCACCTTCATTAAGATGTAAATCGTCAGCCATGTCTCCTGTACGAATTTCAGGCCCCTGAGTATCAAGTAAAATAGCCACTGGATGATCTAATTTCTTGTTGAGCGTCTGGATAGATCGTATGATTTTAGCGTGAGACTCATGATCACCATGAGACATGTTTAGCCGTGCTATATTCATTCCTGCTGAGGCCAGTTTCTCCAACATTTCTATGGATTCAGTGACCGGCCCAATCGTGCAAATTATTTTTGTTTTACGCATACTATCTCTTTTTCAGTGGCTATCAGATGTAGTGGAATATCCCAATGCTGGCGGATAAGATGGGGCGTTTCTTGACAACTATGAGCTAAGCCAATCAATATGGGTTTTGTATGGACTGATTCCGCCATAAATGACAGTGAGCGATCGTAAAACCCACCCCCCATACCCATCCTCGTACCTTCTCGATCAAAGGCCACTAGAGGCATCAATAAGATATCAAGATCTTTGGCCGAAAGCATAGTTGATTGCTTCGCTACCGGCTCCAAAATACCATAACGATTAGTCGCTAATTCAGTATCGGAATCGTACCGCGCAAAGTAGAGGCAATTAGTGCCGCGGGGATCTATAACGGGTAAAAAACAGTAGCAACCTGCCGATCTGACCTTGGACACAAGCAGTGAAGGATCTATTTCGCCATCATTAGCAAGGTATACGCCAATACGTGTGCCAGAGGTAAAAGGTGACTCTCTTTGCATTAGGGATGACATATGCTGTGCGGCAAACTGCTGCTGTTGGTCTGTCAGCGACCGTCGCTTGGAACGTAACTGGCTTCGAATTTCGCCACTATCCATTTTCTTTCTACCTATAATAAAACCCCAGGGTGCCGCTGCCAACGTGGCCTTGAACCGAAGAGTTCAAGTTGGCGACTTTCGCAACATATCAGGCTTTCCGACGCACGGAATTGCACAACAATGTTGACAGAAAGAAGCCGGATAATAATTATCGGCTCAGGGACTTCTTGGCTGGCAAACACCTCAGGCACCACCATTATAACAGAGCATCCGTTAAAAATAGCGGCAACAATAGAGATTAATAACTTTTTTTACTACGCAGGTGGTTGCATTAGCGGTGTTGTTCGATCAATTAGTCAAATCGGAGAGGACAGAGTTTAATTTGGAGTTCATCGAGTTTAAGACTCCAGATGCCTCTGTATTTTTCTGCGCGGCGTTCTCGGTTCGAATTAAGTCATGAGCCAGGTTAAGTGCAGCCATAACGGCGATACGCTCTAAGCCAATAATTTGGGAACCTTGTCGAATCTCTTCCATTTTTTCATTTAACATTCTGGCGGAGTACTCAAGCCCTTCGCGCTCTTCGGGAGCACAATTAACTTGATATTCTTTGTCAAGAATACGAATTTTTAATGAAATATTTGCCATCATTGCTCTGCACTTAAGGCTTGTAAGCGATTAATCATAGTCTCAACTTTTTGCTTCGCCATCTCATTTTTTTTCATAAGTTGGCTGCGCTCCCCAAGTAAACCAACTTCGCGATTGCGCAACGCTTGGTTGTCTCGCTTGAGTTGCTGGCAGAGCTCGATCAAACGGTCTAGATTTTGTTCAAAATTATCATTATCGGTCATGGCTGAAAACTTACCGCGGCAAAGAAAGGGGACTAAAACCGTATAACTATAGGCATTGTCAGGGGGATGGTCAATTACAAGATGATAAGATTATACGAAACGCAGATGCACCCTTATACTAAGAATGTTAGAATGCAAGGCTAAACTAAAGGGGTATTGATGTGACGTTTGATCAGCTTGAAGACTTGTTTTATGCCGTTAAAATAACAGCGAGTCCTTCTGCCTTTCATGGCTTTCTCTGCGGGCGCTTGACCTGTGGGGCGGTGGATATTGAAAATTTAATTGAGACGTCGTCCGACTGGCTTACCCTTTCTGATGAGCAGTGTGAAGCAGCAGAGCCAGCACTGCGAGATTTTTTTGAATCATCTTTAAGTAATTTAGAAGATGTCTCATTTCTCTTTCAGCCTTTGCTGCCTGAAGATGAATTACCTCTGGGCGAGCGTTTGAGTGCTGTTGGGGAATGGGCTAGTAATTATATTTCTGGATTGGCTGAAGGCATGGAAAGTAACTTTGAAATTACAGATGAAGGTAAAGAAGCCTTAGATGATCTTGCTGCCATTGGACAAATTTCGGTGGATTTTGAAGCTGAGGATGAAGGTGAGCGCGATTACACCGAATTAGTTGAATATATACGTATAGCTGTTCAGGTCATTTTCACCGACTTGCATCCTGAACTGAAGGCTGACCTTGAGCCTACTATCCATTAACTTAGCAATATAAAAAACAGCGCAGGTAGCCTATATGACGATTACTAATAAAGAATATGCAGCTCGGAGAAAAGACTTAATGTCGCTAATGCAGAGTAATAGCATTGCGATTATAGCGTCGGCGCCTGAGAAAGTTCGCTCGAGAGATACGCACTACCCATATAAACAGAACGTAACCCTTTCCTACCTTTCTGGGTTTCCTGAACCAGAGTCGGTTATGGCGCTAATACCGGGCCGACCTCAAGGAGAGGTGATCTTATTCTGTCGAGACAAAGACCCGCTGCGAGAAACTTGGGATGGTTATCGAGAGGGCCCAAGCGGAGCCGTGGCTAACTTTGGTGCTAACGATGCTTTCCCTATTAGCGACATTGATGACATCCTGCCGGGTCTACTGGAAGGTAAAGACCGTCTTTATTATGCAATTGGCAAGGATCCTGATTTTGATGCTCACCTCATGGCTTGGGTCAATGATGTTCGCAGCCAAAGGGGCAGCGGTGCACTGCCACCTAGTGAGTTTGTCGATCTTGACCATTTTGTTGATGAGATGAGATTAATTAAGAGCGCCCCAGAAATTAAAGTTATGCGCAAGGCCGGGGAAATATCTGCCCGTGCCCATTGCCGTGCAATGAAATTAAGTCGCCCAGGGTTATATGAATATCATTTGCAGGCGGAAATAGAGCATGAATTTATGATTTCTGGCGCTCCAGCCCCAGCCTATACCAGCATTGTTGGTGGAGGTAAAAATGGTTGCATACTGCACTATATTGAAAACATAGATAAGCTTAAAGACGGAGATCTGGTGCTCATTGATGCCGGATGTGAGTATCAAGACTATGCAGCTGACATCACCCGTACGTTCCCAGTTAACGGCAAGTTTAGCGATGCGCAAGCGGCAATTTATGACGTTGTGTTACGCGCGCAGGAAGATGCCATTAAAGTGATTGGCCCAGGCATTGAGTACAATAAAGCTAATGAAGCTACGATACGAGCGATTACTCAAGGTCTGGTAGAGCTTGGTATTTTGCAAGGCGATGTTGATGAATTAATTGCGGAGGAAGCTCATCGCGAATTTTATATGCATGGAGCAGGACATTGGTTGGGTATGGATGTTCATGATGTTGGGGATTATAAGATTGAAAATAAGTGGCGCGTCTATGAACCGGGCATGGTAGTAACTATTGAGCCGGGAATTTATATCTCTCCGGATAACACTAACGTCGATAAAAAATGGCGCGGGATCGCCGTGCGTATCGAGGATGATGTGGTAGTCACTAAAGAAGGTAATGAGATCATGAGTGCTGGGGTACCAAAAGCCCGAGACCAAATTGAAGCCTTAATGGCCACTTAATGAGTAGCTGATGGCACAGGAAAATACCGAACAACTAGAACGGCCATGTGCCAGTTTCGATGTGGCTATCGTCGGCGGAGGAATGGTAGGTATTAGCTTGGCATTGTTATTAGCTGAGCAGCCGGGACTGAAGATTTTACTGATTGAATCTCTGACCATGAACTTACATTCAGGAACTCAATCTAGTTACAGCTCCAGTTTTGATGCAAGATCTACGGCGCTGTCTTGGGCTAGTCGTAAAATTTATCAATCAGTTGGCTTGTGGGATAGGCTTCGGTTACACCTGTCCGAAATAAAGCAAATTCATGTTAGCGATCGAGGCCACAGCGGTTTGACGCGCATGACCGCGGAAGACGCCAATGTTGAGGCTCTTGGTTATGTAGTTGAAAACCGCTGGTTGGGTTCAGTACTCATTGAGCAGCTCAGCCTTTCTGGTGTTGAGGTTCAGATGGATTCAGCGGTCGCGAAACTCAAACCACTATCTTCCGGCATGCAGTTAGACTTGCATCGTGGCGCTACGTCTAATGGCGAATCAGAAAATCACTTAGTGAAGGCGGGGTTAGTGGTAATTGCTGATGGAGCAGACTCACAGACGGCCCAAAAACTGGGTATATTTAGTGACACTACTTCCTACAATCAAACTGCTATCATTGCCAATATCGGGCTTGAAAATGCGCATAATGGCATCGCTTATGAGCGATTTACCGATCAGGGACCTATGGCGATGTTGCCGCTTTCTGACTATGAGGGTCAGCATCGAAGTGCTCTAGTTTGGGCGCGGCCTACTGAAAATGCTGAGCAGCTGATGGCTTCAAGTAATGCTGATTTCCTCCAGAGCTTACAGAAAAATTTCGGTTATCGACTTGGCCGATTGAAGATTGGAGGGGAGCGCGTTTCCTATCCTTTGTCGTTAGGATTGGCGAGCGAACAGGTACGACAAAACGTCGTACTGATGGGAAATTCGGCCCACAGCCTACATCCGGTTGCTGGTCAGGGGTTTAATCTATCTCTCCGCGACGCTGCTACTCTAGCGTCTACAGTTCAGCGAGCGCGAATTAACGGCCGATCTATTGGATCTTTAGAGGTGTTAGAGGAATATTATCAGCAGCAGTTGGGTGACCAACGCAATACTCTAATGTTTAGCGATAGCTTAACTAAATCCTTTGGTCATTCATCGTTGCTTACCACTCTAGGACGAAACTCTGGGTTACTCACTTTGGACCTAATACCAGGGCTGCGTCAGCGCTTCGCTAGATTCGGGATGGGTATGCTAAATACTGAGGCTAAACATGACTGACTTAGTTGGAGAAGATTATGACGTTATAATTGTTGGTGCCGGCATGGTCGGTGCCAGTGCGGCCTGCCTGTTGGCCCAGGTGCAATGCGCTAGTCAAAATAGGCCTCTAAAAATTGCCTTGATAGAATCTACCGTTGGCAAACCGTTTGATAACAAAGTGTTTGATCCTCGGGTTGCTGCGGTAACTGAGAGATCTCGTCAGATACTGGAATCATGCGGAGTTTGGCACAATATAGAGCAGCTGCGCGCTAGTCCGTATTTGGCAATGCAGGTATGGGATGCTGAGAGCACAGGTAGAATAGACTTCGATTGTCACGCGATACACCAGCCGAATCTTGGGCACATCGTTGAAAATTCAGTAATTGTTCAAACGCTTCTTACCCAGATCAAGACATTGGATAATGTTGACCTTATTTGCCCAGCAACCATCTATGATTACCAAAATAATGACCAAAGCATTAGTGTTCAGCTTGATGATGATCGATGGTTGACCGCAGCATTATTGATAGCTGCCGATGGTGCCAATTCAAAAGTTCGGCAGCATTTTAAAGTTGAGACCAAAGAGTGGAGTTATCATCAAGAGGCGATAGTCACGACTATTGAAACTCAAAACTCTAATCAACAAACAGCTTGGCAATGCTTCACGCAAAAGGGCCCCCTAGCCTTGTTGCCTTTAAATAATAATGGTGACTTGCACCGGAGTTCTATTGTGTGGTCTCAAGAGTCAGCGATTGCCAAGTCGCTTATGACGCTTAGTGATGAGCAATTTTGTGCTGAGCTTTCTAAATCTAGTGAGTATTGTTTAGGTAATATTTTAGCGATAGATAAGCGATTTAGTTTTCCTCTTATACAACGTCATGCCATTGATTATGTGATGCCGAGGATTGCGCTGGTAGGCGATGCGGCGCACTCCATACATCCCCTAGCGGGCCAGGGCGTTAATATGGGATTTTCAGATGTAGAGGTTTTAGTGGAAGAGCTTGTTAGGGCACTAAGTCGAGGTAACGATATTGGAGATAAGCTTATTTTGGCTCGTTACCAACGTCGGCGAAAACCCGACAATCTGGCGGCGATGGCACTCATGGAAGCTTTTAATAAACTATTTATTGCAGACCAATTACCACTCAGATTTTTACGTAGTCTGGGCATGTCTAGGCTAAACAAGTTCAATGTCGTGAAAAACGAACTAATTAAGTTAGCGATGGGACTATAAGTTTATGGTGATTCTTGATCTTCTGCTTCACGTTCTTGGCGTTTTTGCTCTTCGAAAAGTACGGCTTTAATTTCTTCGAGCACTCCATCCACATCTGAAAGCCCGGTAGCTTCTGCGAAATTGCCATTTAATTCAACGCCTGGTTTTAGCTCCCCCTCTTCGTAAAGAGCCCAAATTTCTTTAGCGTACTGGGAGCCCAACAATTCTGGTGCAAACTGGCCGTAGTATTGAGTCATGTTATTCACATCTCGCTCTAGCATAGACTCGGCATGATTATTTGCTGATGCGTCCACAGCCTGCGGAAGGTCGATAATCACGGGGCCGTAATCATCGACTAAGACATTAAATTCAGATAGGTCGCCGTGCACAATACCCGCGCATAACATTAAAACTACGTAGTGCATAACTAAGGCGTGGTCTTCGAGAGCTTGTTCCGCACTCATTGACACATCACTCAATCGCGGAGCCACGGCACCTGTTTCATCGGTGACGAGTTCCATTAGTAAGACGCCATCAAAACAGCCGTAGGGTTTAGGTACTCGAACACCCGCATTTGCTAGCAGATAGAGAGCATCCACTTCGGCATTTTGCCAGGTTTCTTCTTGCTGTTTGCGTCCATACTTCGAACCCTTTTCCATGGCGCGCGCGCGACGGCTGTTGCGAACTTTTCGTCCTTCTACATATTGTGTGGCTTTTTTAAAGCTGCGTTTCATCGCTTCTTTATAGACTTTAGCGCAGCGTAATTCCGCACCGCACCGTACTGTATAAACAGTGGCCTCTTTGCCGCTCATTAACTGACCAATGACCTCATCGATCAAGCCGTCCTCAATCAGTGGTAGTAATCGTTTTGGTGTTTTCATTTACCGTACTTCACGCGCTGATCACTCATAATAGTTTTTTATGTTTATCTAGCTAAGGAAATTAGTTTAAATGAACCGTTGTTGGCTAACACCTCAATCGATCTGAAGTATTTTTTTGCACTGCGTTCCAAAGGGATAAATGTATTGACCACAAATAGTGCGCGCCCGGATGAAGTCAGCAGTCTTTTTGTGGCCTCAAGGAATTTATCGGACATATCGCCATCAACAGCAAAGCCTTGGTGAAAGGGAGGATTACACCAGACAGCGTCAAAGCGCTGAGTAATATTATCTCCAGCATCAGCTGCAATAACCTGATATTCAGCATCAGTAGCTTTTAAATTTTCTGTTACTGCGAGTAATGCTGCCGCGTTATTATCGGTGGCCGTTACGTGGCTAAAACTATACTCGCTTGCTTGACAGGCTAAATAGCCGTAGCCGCAGCCAAGATCGAGAAGGGTTTTTGGCGGCTCAGCAAATCGGGTTAAAAACGTCGGTATATGTTCTGAGAGAAACGCGCTGCCGCGATCAATTTTATCCCAACCGAAAATCCCCGGTTTAGTGATTTTAGAGAATGCCGGCAGTGTTTTACTGTCTCTCGTTGAAGGGTAGTTTTTATCATCCAAAAAGGCTTGATCGAGCTGGTGCAAGGTAATTGTCGCTAAATAGCTCTTACCCTGTTTCTCTGCTGCCGTGCGATCGCCAAATAAAATGCAAGCCTGCTTAACATAAGTCTTTATACCGTCATTTTTTTCACCGCTTAATATTAACTCGCCCTCCATTTTGAGTAACTTTGAGGCTTGATTAATAACGTGGTGGCTGCAGGCTCTCTCTTTTGATACTCGATATAAAACTGCATCATAACTATGAGGCTCTAATGCGGAAAAATCAAAATCATTAAATTCGGCGGCTAACCCAGCTTTGATGGCTTTTTGAGCAATATCATAACGATTACTAAATATTTCCAATGATTGGTTTTGACGATCTCCTATAGAAGCCCAGTTAAACTGAGACCAATTCTCGTCGGTAACAACCAAGCATTTACCCTGGTTACCATGGAGATATAGAGATAGCCGAGAGACATTAGGGTCTGTAAAGGAGCGCGGTAAATCAAATGCATTATTCATCAGATGCAGGCAACCTCAGATTTAGTTAAAGGCCTATATTCGCCTTCTGCCAAGGTCGCATCGAGGACGATTTCGCCCACTTGAGACCTATGTAATTTCACTACGTGGTTCCCGAGGGCAGCAAACATTCTTTTAACTTGATGATACTTACCTTCGGCGATCTCTAGGGTAAGACAGTGATTATCAACTTGCTCCATTATAGCGGGTAGGCAGCGATGCTTTTCACTATCAAGTAAAACACCCGCAGCTAGTTTTTCTGGGTAGTCTGTGCCAATAGGGTTAGCTAAGGTGACTTGGTAAATTTTACTGCAGTCGGAGCGTGGCGACGTTAATCTATGATTCCATTTACCATCGTCAGTGACCAATAAAAGACCTGTCGTGTCTATGTCGAGACGGCCTGCGATCTGCAGGTCTTCGCTACGATGTTCGAAAATAAGACTAAGTGCTGTTGGGTTGTGGTGGTCCTTGGTGACAGAGACCACACCAGCGGGTTTATTGAGCATAAAATACCGATCTTTTGCGGCGCTGATAATTGCCCCGTCAAGACTAACTAATTGATCAGAAGTAATTTTTCTCGCTGGATTAGTACATGGATCATCATCTAAACATACCACACCAGCTTTAATCATACGCTTTACTTCCGCGCGGGAAAGGTCAGTTGAATTGCTGATATATTTATCAAGTCTCAAGATTGTCTACCATCAGCAAGAATTTGAGCGACCTCTTTAGCGAAATAGGTCAAAATGCCGTCGGCGCCCGCTCGTTTAAACGCCAGCAAAGATTCCATAATAATCTGTTCTCGGTTCAACCACCCCTTGTCAAAAGCGGCACAATGCATGGCATATTCGCCGCTAACTTGATAAACAAGTGTGGGTGCTTTTAGCTCATCTTTAACGCGACGAAGAATGTCAAGATAGGGCATGCCGGGCTTAATCATAATCATGTCTGCGCCTTCATCGAGGTCCAGTGCGCATTCATGCAAGGCCTCGTCAGCATTAGCGGGATCCATCTGGTAAGTTTTTTTGTCGCCGCCTTGGATATTTCTTGAAGAGCCCACGGCGTCTCGAAATGGACCATAGTAGGCAGAGGCATATTTGGCGGAGTAAGCTAAAATTTGAGTGTTTTCAAAACCATTCTCTTCGAACTCTTCACGAATAGCGCAAATTCGACCATCCATCATATCTGAAGGCGCTACAATATCTGCACCGGCTTCCGCATGAGATATTGCTTGTCGAACTAAGACTTCATTGGTGATGTCATTAAGCACATAGCCAGTTTCTTCATCAATAATGCCGTCTTGGCCATGAGAGGTGAAAGGGTCGAGAGCAACGTCGGTGATAATACCTAACATAGGTACTGCTTTTTTTATGGCTCGGACTGCTCGTTGCACTAAGCCCTCTGGGTTGTAGGCCTCTTCGGCTAGCAACGTCTTCCTTTTTTTATTTAGCACAGGAAAAAGCGCTATAGCAGGAATACCTAATGCTGCAACCTGCTGAGCCTCTTTAACTAGCAGGTCAATAGACAGCCTATTAACGCCAGGCATAGATACCACAGGCTCAGACTGGTTTGACCCTTCAATAATAAATAAAGGAAGAATTAAATCATCCACAGACAACCTAGTTTCCCTGACTAAACGACGTGAAAAAGCCGTTGCGCGATTACGTCGCATACGTGTGTAGGGGTAAGGCCCGCGATTACTTTTAAAACTCATAGAGTCTCCAGGAGAACAGCATTTTTTAATCAGTCATTTGTTTAAGTTTTGTATAATACGCAAAAAAGCGATTTACCACATGATTATTGCTTACCTCATAATCATTAAAGCGCCTTTTAAATACGGGCGAAAACTCGAGAGGCGGCATTTAACGTGTCATCAATATCTTGGTCTGTATGGGCTGCAGACATAAATCCGGCTTCGTAGGAGGCTGGCGCTAAATAAATGCCTTCCTCCAACATACCATGGAAAAATTTACCGAAACGATCGGTATCACATTTGATTACTTGACTGTAATTAATGATCTTTTCTTCTTCAGAGAAAAAGATTCCCCACATAGTGCCCACGTGATTGCTTGTCAGGGGTATGCCCGCTTGCTTTGCTCGATCGACCAGGCCTTCCACTAATCGGGTAGTCCGATTAATGACAGGCTCTAAAAAGCCAGGTTTGGAAATTAATTCTAATGTCGCCAGACCGGACGCCATTGCCACCGGATTGCCTGAAAGAGTACCCGCCTGATAGACCGGACCTAGGGGGGCAATATGCTGCATAATTTCGCGCTTACCGCCAAAGGCTCCAACGGGCATGCCGCCACCAATAACTTTGCCCAAGCATATGAGGTCGGCGTCGATACCATAGTGACCGATAGCGCCCTGCTGGCTAATTCGAAAACCGGTCATGACTTCATCGATAATAAGTAGAGCCCCACTGGCTGTACAGCACTCGCGCAACGCCTCCAAAAATCCTGGGATTGGCGGAACACAGTTCATATTGCCGACCACTGGCTCAACGATTATGCAGGCGATTTCATCGCCAATGTCAGCAAAAACCTGCTTGACCTGGTCAATATCATTGTAGGAAAGGGTTACTGTGTGGTCCGCCAGACAGCTCGGAACTCCAGGGGAGCTTGGCACGCCAAGGGTTAGGGCCCCAGAACCAGCCTTAATTAACAAAGAATCGGAGTGCCCGTGATAGCATCCTTCAAATTTAACAATTTTGTCGCGACCGGTATAGCCACGAGCCAGCCTAATCGCACTCATAGTTGCTTCGGTACCTGAATTAACCATACGGATCATTTCCATACCTGGGACGATAGAGCAAATCTTGTCGGCTAACTGAATCTCTAACTCAGTAGGGGTGCCAAAGGTCATTGCCTTGTCCAGTTGCTTGCGAATGGCCTGTAAAACATCCTCGTGCCCGTGGCCTAAAAGCATTGGACCCCAAGATAAAACGTAATCAATATAACGATTTCCGTCGGCGTCAAACATATAAGCGCCTTTGGCCCGATCGAAAAATATAGGGGTGCCGCCTACAGCCCGAAAAGCTCTAACGGGTGAATTTACACCGCCCGGGATGTGCAACTGAGCAGCTTTAAAAAGCTCTCTTGAACGTGAGTTTGATACTTTGATTATGTCCGACATTAAATTTTCCTGACGAGTAAACGATGCTGCTTAGTTAATGGTTGGTATTATCCTTAATTAAAAGGTTAGAAGCTATTCGATTAGCCTAAAAGGGCTGGACAATAACTAAAATTACAATGGCGATTAAAAAGAATACGGGGACTTCATTAAATAACCGGAAGTAGACGTGGCTTTTATTGCTGCGATCCTCTGCGAGTCTTTTCATATGACTTAGGCACATATAGTGGTAGCCAACGAGCAGCAGCACAAGCACGGCCTTTAATTGAAACCATGTCTGATTTAAGTAAGCCTCTGGCGCCATAGATACAAGCCAAAGGCCTAATATAATAGTCGCAATCATTGCTGGATTGGCAATCCCACGGTAAAGCTTACGTTGCATAAGCTTAAATCGCTCAATGCTAATGTCATCGTCCGACATAGCGTGATAAACAAATAAACGCGGCAGATAGAACAGAGCTGCAAACCAGCAAATCACGGCGATAATATGAAAGGCTAACACCCACTTATACATTGAACGCTCCGTTAATCTATTAGTTCTACTAATGCCGCAAGTATTGGCATAGTTGGTTGAGTGACTTTACGGTATTATAGGCGGCTAAAGACGTTCTGGATATTTAAAAGCGAGGCTTAGGTGATTAAAGTAGGTATTATTGGTGGGACAGGTTATACCGGAGCGGAACTCCTTCGTCTGTTGGCAGGTCATCCTGATGCTGAGATCGCTGCAGTTACCTCTCGCAGCAATCAGGGGGAGCTAGTCTCTGAGATTTATCCAAATCTGCGTAGTGTGGTCGACGTGCCTTTTGTTGCGCCTGATCTAGATAATTTAAGTAGTTGCGATGTGGTATTTTTTGCTACGCCTCATGGTGTAGCCCAGAGTTCGGCGCCTGAATTTTTGCGAGCTGGCATAAAGGTGATTGATTTGTCAGCTGATTTTCGCCTCCGTGATCAGGCTGTGTGGGAAAAATGGTATGACCAGCCACATCAGGCGTCAGAATTATTGGATTGCGCAGTCTACGGCCTTCCAGAGGTCAACCGTAAAGATATTATCGACGCTGATTTAGTCGCTTGTGCGGGCTGTTATCCAACAAGCATTCAGCTGGGGCTACTTCCTTTATTGACGCAAGGGTGCGTGGATAGCAGTGACATTATTGCTAATTCAGCCTCTGGAGCAAGTGGCGCTGGCCGGCAGGCTAATATAGCCAACTTACTGTCTGAAGCCAGTGATAGCTTTAAAGCTTATGGGGCATCTGGGCATCGTCACCAGCCTGAGATCGAGCAGGGACTTGAAGATATAGCTGGACATCCAGTGGGGCTGACCTTTGTTCCGCATTTACTGCCGATAAATCGTGGTATCCATACTACTATTTACGCTAATTTAGTTGATCTAACAGTCGACATTCAGAGCTTGTATGAGCAGCATTTTAAGAATGAACCTTTCGTTGATGTGCTGCCCGCAGGTAGCCATCCTGAAACACGCACAGTGAGAGGTTCAAATTATTGTCGAATTGCAGTACATAGGCCTAATAACGGGCGCAAGGTAATTGTCTTGGTGGTAGAGGATAATTTAACGAAGGGGGCTTCTGGCCAAGCTATCCAGTGCATGAATTTGATGTTTGATTTACCAGAAATCTCGGGGTTAATAATGCCAGGGTTATTGCCTTAATGTCTGAGCGAAGATCGATCGTTGTTACCTATCGCGAAGGCTTTAGGTATTGGTTGTATGGCCTAATAGTGTTGATATCACTAGTCTCGCTAATGGCTGGCATATTATGGGAGAGGCAAAAAGGATCAGAGGTATTGGCTGAAAAAAACCAACTTTTTGATAAAGTAGCGGCGCTACAGAGTTTGGTGAAGTCAAAAACCACAGAGTTAGAAATGATCAGGGTTAACAGTGACGTTGATTCCGCTGCTTTGGAAAATGCAAGACAAGAAATGATGGAGCTGCAGGCTCAGACATATCAAGATCAAGAGCAATTGCAGTTATACCGGGAACTCCTTGAGGATACCGATCCCCCTGGGGGATTGTCGGTTAGTAGATTTCAGCTGACATTGGTTGATTCAAAAAATATCGCTTATCGTTGGGTTGCTAGACAAAAAACAGCTAAGATGCAGGTTAATACTATTTTGGCTGATATACGGGTAATGGGAAGTCGGGGCGATAAACCTGTTAGTTTGTCGTTATCTGAATTAGATACTGAGGTTAAAAAAATGCCTCTTACCATTAAGTTTAAATATTTTTCTATTAATCAAGGTATTTTACGTTTACCTGATGGATTTAACCCTGATACAGTTCAGATTAGTTTGCGTTATTCGTGGAGTGATAAACTTGCCTATAAGCAAACGTTTGATTGGAAAGTTGAGGAATAAGATATGTTTACAAATAAAAGTACTAATGAGAACCCGGCGCCTTCGTCAGAATCTACTACTTTGGTAGCGGCAGGCACAGAGATTAAAGGCGACTTAAATTTTTCTGGTAGCTTGGAGGTTCAGGGGTCAATTATTGGTAAAATTGTAGCCGATGATGAGACTGCTCAAATCCGGATTTTAAACGGAGGGTCAGTTTTAGGTGAAATCTGGGTTCCTAGCGTCATTGTAAATGGCCTTATTAAAGGTGATATATACGCATCTAAACATATTCAGCTGGCGGCTAAAGCAAAAGTCAAAGGAACCATCTACTATAGCTCGATTGAGATTGAGCGAGGCGCCGATATTGGCGGCAAGCTAGTGCATGAGATTCCTGCAACCAACGTCACTGCTTTTCAGAAAGCGGGAGAGACCGTTGAGGCAACTAGTGCTCACAAACCTAAAGTTGAAAAATAGTTCAAAAGAACCAAAAGTAGGCTGGACTTTATAGTAAGTTCTCAGTCACGGAGTAATAATGTCAGGAATACAAACATACATTCCAACCGCGCTAGAGGTTACTGATCGCGCTGTGGAAAAAGTCCAGAGTCTCAAGACTGAGGAAGAGAATGATGACCTCAAGCTGAGAGTATACGTCACTGGAGGCGGGTGTTCGGGCTTCCAGTATGGTTTCTCCTTTGAGGATACTATGGCTGAAGATGACACACTGGTTAGTCGGGACGGAGTGACAGTGTTGGTTGATTCTCTGAGCTTTCAATATTTAGCGGGCTCTACAGTTGATTATGAGGTTGGTTTGATGGGATCCAGATTTTTGATTACCAACCCTAATGCTTCTACTACTTGTGGCTGCGGCGCTTCATTTTCGATTTAGTTGGCAGCTGCCACGTTCTAGGGTAAATAGATGCAGCCTAAAACGGTTTGCTGAGACGCTCCTGTGACTGCTGGTAGATTCCCTGGCTGCATGTCAATACGTTGCTTGGCTAGCCAAGCAAAGGCGCAGGCTTCTACCCAGTTTGGGTCTAGGCCTATATTTCCGGTGGATTGAATTGCAGGCAACATCCTGTTTAGTAAGCTTTCATTTAGGTTTCGAATCAGTTCCAAGTTAAGTATGCCTCCACCACAAACAAAAATTTCGTCTGTTGGCTGTGCTAAATCGGCAATTGATTGCGCGATAGTTTCGGCAGTGTAGAGCGCTAGAGTAGCCTGAATATCTGCAGGCGCAATTTCAAATAGGCGAGTTTGCTCTTCTAGCCATTCCAAATTGAAATCTTCCCTGCCCGTGCTTTTGGGCCCTTTACGAGCGAAGAAGTTGTGGGTTTTAAGTTGAGAGAGTAAAGCGTCGCTGCACTTCCCCGTAGCGCCCCATCGACCTTCATGGTCATAGTTTTTGTTGGTGTGCTTTTGGCACCATACATCGAGGAGGATATTGCCGGGTCCTGTATCAAAACCATAGCAGCCACCGCTCGCCTCCAAAATTGTGATATTGCTGATGCCGCCGATATTAACAATAACTCGCGTTTTACTAGGATGAGGAAATATTTCTCGATGAAACGCTGGCACCAGAGGCGCTCCCTGGCCCCCGTAAGCCATATCTTTTCGTCGAAAGTCAGCGATGACGGAGCATCCTGTCAGTGCCGCAATTTGATTAGGGTTGCCGATTTGCAAACTGAAGCCAGGCTTGTGTCCGGGAGGTTGATGGCGAATAGTTTGGCCGTGAGAACCAATGGCAACAATATCCTTACTGCTGAGGCTGAGCTGGGCCATGAGGGCTAGGCTCGCCTCTGCAAATAATTCCCCGAGACGATGATCTGTCTCTGCAAGTAACTGCACGTTATCCAGCCCTGGCGCACACAAAGTAAGGATATCAGCCTTTACTTTAGCCGGGATAGAGTGGGTATAGCTCCCCAATAGATCCAAGCTTTTATTAGAAAAAGTGACCGCTACTGTATCGATGCTGTCCATACTAGTGCCAGACATTAAGCCTATAAAGGTGACGGCATTTTTCATAGTAATATATTAGTTGGCACTGATTGTATTGCTCTGAATTCTGGCTAGCTGACTAGTCGCTTTGTATTCGGCTAGTTGCGCCAGCATAGGGGTGACCACTCGGTTAAATTCGAGTCTATCAGCTTTTGGGATAGGTTGTGCTTGAGGCAGTGTGACGGTCCGTGGATTACGATGAACGCCGTTAACCAGAAACTCATAATGTAGATGCGGCCCTGTAGCATAACCCGTTGATCCGACAGTACCTATGGGCTGTTTTTGACGGACTGATGCTCCTTTGCGGACTTTTTTGTTGTTCAGATGTAGGTACTTTGTCACATAGGTTTGGCCGTGCTGAATAAATATGTAGTTCCCATTCGCCTTGCTGTATCCGGTCTCGGTGACTTTTCCATCTCCAGCAGCATAAACTGGAGTGCCTCGCGGCGCAGCATAATCTACTCCGCGATGGGCTTTAATCATCTTATGGATCGGATGTTTGCGGCGCATATTGAATCCTGAGCTAATCCGGAATATATCAAGCGGTGTGCGCAAGAAGGTCTTACGCATGCTTAGCCCTTCAGCCGTATAGTAATTGCTTTGACCCTTCTTATTGGTATATCGAACCGCTTGATAATTTTTATTACGGTTAGTAAATGAAGCGGCAACAATATTTCCAGTTGACAGTTTTTCCCCGTCAATAAATCTATCCTCAAATAAGAGAGCGAAGGAATCGCCTGGACGGATATCAAAAACAAAGTCTATATCCCAGCCAAAGATATTAGCCATTTCCATGATGAGTTTGTCTGGTAAATTCGACTGCTTACCGGACAAGTAGAGGGAATCTTTAATAACACCTTCTCTATAACTCAGTATCACTTCGGGTTCACGGACACGCTCTTCAGCTACGAAGCTACCTTTTCCCCGAGTGAACACCTGACTCTCAAGAGGGTTTTTTATATAGTGAAGCTCACGGAGCTGCCCAGCATCACTTGCTCCAAAGCGCAATTTTTCTCCGGGGTAGAGATTTCGAAGCGATTTACCTTTGGGTGACGAAGAAACCTCATAGACGTCTTTTGCTGAAAATTTGGCGCGCTGGAAAAGAGTAGATAAATTATCACCTCTACCGACCAGATGTTCTTGCCATGTGAGTTGATGATGATCATATTCCTTAAGTTTCGGTGCGCTCTCGAGTGATATAGTAATGGGCTCAGCAATTAATACTGGCGGCGTGTTGTCATCGGCTTGAGAGAGGTAAAATGTTACAAGTAGTGCAATAATCAGGGAGCCCAGCAATAGGTCGCGGTGAGGAAATTCTCGCGCCAAAAGGAGCAAAAAATGACCGATTTCTTGCACTTTTCTCATCACGTTAATTTACCAGTTCTAATGTCAAACGGTGATTTTAGCTTGATTGATTAAAAAGATACAATGTCATCCTTGGGTGGCAGTTAATCCGAGCTTACTGTGGCACTCCGCAATAGAGGGGTAGCCCAAAGTGGGCTGTTAGCGTTAATATCTTGTATTTATTGCGTCAATCTGTAGAGTTGGCGCTCATCTAAGTTTAGTGGCAAAGAAGAGTGACAATGAACCTCAGTGGACATCAGTTAATCGAACAATTAACCCAGCGAGGGCTTATAGCTCAGTACTCGGGCGACCAAGAGTTGCACGCTCATCTTGATCAACCTCGCGTTTTGTATTGTGGCTTTGATCCCACTGCCGACAGTTTGCATCTCGGCCATCTAGTTCCCTTGCTGGTATTGAAGCGTTTTCAGCAGGCCGGGCATACCCCTATAGCCCTAGTTGGCGGTGCCACCGGCATGATTGGTGATCCTAGTTTTAAGGAAGATGAGCGAAAACTGAATACGCCAGAGGTTATTGCCAGCTGGGCAGATAAGATTAAACACCAAGTTAGTCAGTTTATTGATTTTGATTGTGGTGAGAGTTCGGCATTAGTGGTTAACAATCTTGATTGGACGGTTGGTATGAGCGCCTTGGATTTTTTGCGCGACGTAGGCAAGCACTTTTCTGTTAACAATATGATTTCAAAAGAATCGGTTAAACAGCGCATTGACCGGGATGGTTCTGGGATGTCTTTTACCGAATTTTCTTACTCCTTACTACAGGGGTTAGACTTCGCAGAACTCAATCGGCTACATAACTGCACTCTGCAGGTCGGAGGGAGTGATCAGTGGGGCAATATTGTCGGAGGCATTGATCTAAGCCGACGGCAAAATCGCGCTCATTGTTTTGGCCTTACAGTGCCGCTTATTACCAAGGCCGACGGTACAAAATTTGGTAAGACCGAGGCGGGAGCAGTGTGGCTCGACCCTTCAAAAACATCGCCCTACAGTTTTTATCAGTTTTGGCTTAATGTCGCCGATGCTGATGTGTATAAATTCCTTAGCTATTTTACCTTTTTACCGCTGGACCAAATCCAAGCCATTAAATCTGCAGATGCTTTGACTGACGGGAGGCCCCAGGCGCAATCTATTTTAGCTCGCGAAGCGACGTCTCTGGTCCATGGTGATAGAGGGCTGAATGCTGCGCTGCGCATTACTGAAGCGATGTTTAGTGGTAATCCCGCTGATTTATCAGAATCTGATTTTGAGCAGCTTAGTCAAGATGGGCTACCGTCTTCACAGCTATCAAATGACGACTTAATTGATAAGCCGCTCACTAGCCTGCTCACTGATGTTGGAATAGCCAAGGCAGGGCGTGAAGTGAAAGACGCTCTTGCGCGCACGTCAGTCTTTATTAACGGCGTTGCCAAGGGCTCGCAAGATAATATGGGCGCCTCTCATAGCTTTGCCGTTGAGCACGCGCTTTACGGGAGGTTTTTCCTCGTTCGGCTTGGTAAGAAAAAATACCATCTATTTGAGCTTATTTAACCCCTTTTTTAATCAGTTTCTCGGTCACCCGTAAATAAACCTAAATACTTGTTGACAGTCAACCGCCTAGCTGTAGAATGCGCGCTCCCAACAGGGTGAGTCGCTTGAGGTTCAGCGGCAATAAGTAAAGATTCAAAGGCTTAATATTTATTTGAATTTTACTGTTGACAAGTTAAGTCTTGGCGCTAGAATGCGCGCTCCCAACAGCAATGTTGAGACGTAAATAAAGTGTCAAGAAAAGAGAGTGAAAATAAAGTGTAGTATTTCACTTTCAGCTGTTGACAAAGGGGTTGCGATCTATAGAATACGCGTCCCGCTCATCGAAGCGAATG
>JAPKEJ010000039.1 GCA_028822155.1 Porticoccaceae bacterium | reverse complement strand
AATGCCGGCCTGTCACGCCGGAGGTCGCGGGTTCGAGTCCCGTCCGGTCCGCCATTAGCATTAACTAAGCCTCTGTTTACAGGGGTTTTTTTACATCCGCAGTATTCTAATGTTGCCGCTGTAGCGTTGGCTGTAAGACTTGGCGCAGAATCAGCAACCGCTAAAGACCGCAAGAGCTTTATTTCTAAACAATATTAAATCGTAGCAAGGCACCTCCCCGCAAGAGCAGTAGATTGCAAATAACCTTTGGTCGACTACACTCAAGTATTGTCATTAATACGCCAGTGAGTGGTTATGGATTACAAATAACCATTAATGGGTACATTTTAGGAAGAATGCAGTGGATTGGCTTTTATTGCTCAAATGCATAGCGATTACGGTGAGCGGCGGGATTTTTATTTATTGGGTACCCTCTTTGATTCTCGACGCCCTCTACTACAAACAGCGCCGGCACCAACCTGAGCAGTGGAAAGTGCAGCCTGACCGCTGGGCACCGAAACGATTGGCGAAGGAAGAACGTCAGCTTGGCACCTTAAATATGATCACAGTCTCCATGGTCAGCGGTGTTTTATACTACCATGTCAAAATGGGTGGTTTCAGCATGCTCTACTTTGACGTCGCTCAATATGGCTGGGCCTACACCATCACCTCGACCGTGGCATTTTTCATCGTTGGTGATTTTAGTCTGTATTGGGCTCATCGCTGGATGCACCGTAAAGTTCTCTATAAGTTCGTCCATCGGTTTCACCACCGCTTCCGGACGCCCAGTGCATTCACGGCGATCGCTTCGCACCCTTTTGAGACCCTTACCTTTCAAGCGATTACCCTAGCCCCGATTTTCATCGTTCCTTTGCACCCAGGTGGTGTTATCGCCGTATTGCTCTATCAGCACAGCGTATCTCTGATTGACCATTCGGGCATACGCTTTAGCATGATATTTCCTTGGCAGGGACCCGCCGCGTTTCACGACGACCATCATACTTATTTCCATGTGAACTTTGCCCAAACTATTCATTGGTGGGACCACCTCTTCGGGACTTGGCGTTGCGAGGAACTTAGTTACGGTGAGGAGAGCTTTGTGGAGGATCAAACCGGGCGCCCTCACGCCAAACGACTTAGCTACACCACTGGCCCTATTGAGGGGCGCTCTTTGGCGCGCCTTAAAAAGAGGCAAAAACGTCGGTCCCAATCCGACAGCCAATCGAAGCCCGATGTTTCTCTGGAAGCCAGTTCATGAAATTGCCGGTTGTTGACACCAGTTTGCCGTTGTTGGAGCTCTTTAATCCGGCGAATAATCCACTCAGTAATGGGCTAATAGAACTCACTTTGTTTATCTGCTGGGTGCTGACCTTGGTACATGTCCTAAAGGCTCTCAGAGCAGGCGACCAACGCCCCTTATTCGCATGGCTCAGTATCCTAGTCTATGCGGTGGTGCTTGAAATCATTACCTACAACTATGTCGACAATTTCGGTCACGAACGCTTTAGCGTCATGCTGTATCATCATAAACTGCCACTCTACATCACCTTTGTGTACCACACTGTGTTGTACACCTGCGTGCACTTCGCCCGCCGACTCGGTCTCGCCTCGATCCCTGAAGCGGCAGTATGCGGGCTTTTCGCTGTGGTCATGTACACGCCTTACGACCTGATCGGCCCTGAGATGCCGTGGTGGATTTGGAAGGATCACCTGACCACAGAGGCTAGATGGCTTGGCGTGCCCTATAGCTCGACTCTTTGGATGTTTTTGTTCCACGGTGCATTGTGTTGGTTGATCGCTCGACGAGATCGAAAGCGTGGTGAGCAGCCAATATCCTTGCTACGTTTCAACGCGGACGTAGCGATGATTTCAGTCAACACCCTACTCTTAGGGTTCGTACTGTTCATACCCTATCACGCCCTTCACTTTGCGGGGCTCAGCAACGGTATCACTTTGATTCTCTTCCTCGCCATAGGTTGTGTCATTGTGGCTTTGGCCCAACCGCAGTTCAGCGGCACCCTTGATCGTGAGATTCGATGGATTTCGTCTCTATGGCACGGTTTTTTTATCGTCGTTCTGGCTGTCGCCGAGCTACCGTTTCTCACTCAATTGAGCGCTGGAGCATTGATCGCAATCAGCGCCACTGTGCAGTTGCTTTGCGGCACTTGGCGCAAAAACATCAACAATTAAATCACCAAGAATTTTATTCACAGGCAATGATACCTAGGCATCTTTTGTCCCGAAGAGCCTACTCTAGTTTATTCAGGGCGACCGGCAATATCCGCTCTACAAACTTGCTATATGCAAGTGATGAGGGATGTAATCCATCAGAAGCCACTAACGCGGGTGTTTCTAGCCCTTGTTGGGTTATATCTGTTATGTAAATATAAGAGAGTGCGTTTTCTTCAGAATATTCCTGTGCAAAGTTATTATATAACTCAAGTTCAGCGCTAATCTCCGTTGGGTTAAAGTTTTGTCCAAATGGCGTAAAGGCATAATCGGGAATTGATACAACAATTAATTTTGTGGTGTCGCCGCCCACAAAAGAAATAGCAGAATTAACAAGCTCTACAAATTCTGTTTCGTACAAACTAAATGCTTTGTTTTGATACTGATTGTTGACGCCAATAAGTAGTGTTACCAAGTCAAAATCGCTTAAAGGGTCCTCAGTGATAATGGCAGTTTTTAAATTTGTCGTGGTCCAACCAGTCTCAGCAATCACCTGCAAGGTAAAACTATCTTTTTCTGCATATTCCAATTTTAAGCTTGCTTTTAACTGCTCGGGAAAACTACAAATAGTGCAGACACTTTGTCCAATAGTGTAACTATCGCCAAGTGCTAACATTTTAAAATTACGCGCAGATGAACTGCTGTCGGTAGAGACAAAGAATCGCCAAATAAGACCGTATAGGTCAACGTTTTCGCCGAAATCTACTCCGTCACCTGCGCCCTCCACTAGAGAATATCTAACCCGTTTTCCGTTACTGCACGAGCCGAATGTATATTGCTGAACGGGATAATCACCCCATGATTGAGCTTGGGCTGTCGCTGTCATATCGCAGTTAGCATTTGACGCCCAGTTCTCAGCACTCCCTTGTGCTGACATAAATATATTCCCTGCGGGACCACTCCCTCCATTCACAGGGACTAAGGAACCTTCGGTACCATTCACTTGAAATACAGACACCGACTGCGACGGAACGATGGCGCCATTCTGTTCAGTTTGCTGGCCGACCAAGGGAGCAATTGCTTTAAATAAGGTAGTCTCTTTAGCTATTTTATTGACAAGGCCAGCGCCATTAGAAGAGCCAACACCGAAAATTTTACCGACATCAAACAAGCCTGCAGTATCAAGTTCATTAACGATTAAGCTAACAAACTCCACATCATCTACATTAGTTTCAACGCCAACATTCCATTCATTTTCGTAGCCATCAGGGAAAATCCCAATAAATTTTCCATCATCGATCAGGTCAGAGACGTCCGGATTTTTGCTCAACCACTCTTCACCATTTTCACCTATGTCATGAAAAAAGAAGACGACGGGATAATTTTCCTCTGAGGGGTTTTCTGGATAACGTATCAAATAAGGACGATCCACCAACAGGCCGTCAATTGTCTGGGTGATAACCTTTACTTCGGATGTTGGGTTTTCCTCAGAAACTGGGGCTGGCACTTGATTGGACGCTACAGGCTCAATAATTGGAGCAGAGGAGCCTCCTCCGCAAGCACTTAACATTAAAATACAAAACCAAAGAGCTGCTTTTTTTATCATACTTGTGCCCAAAGAGATCTGATCGCCACCATTGAAGGCCACCACCTAATTACTGTAGCGGAGCAAGCCGTAATTCGGCGATATTGTGGCTACCCGTGAGGAACATTGCCCAGCGTAATTGTTCCTGCAATATTGAAATTTTCCCCATAACAGCGTCAGTGGAGTCTAGGGCTGGGGCTAAAAATGGCTGAGCCAAGGCGGTCATGTGCGCACCTAGCCTAATACAGCGAGCTATATCTAGACCATGGCGTACACCACCGGAGCCTATCACCTGCAAAGTAGGACAAGCGGCCTGAACTGCCGGTATAAGTTTGACTGTATCCATGCCCCAGTCGATAAATGGCGTGGCAATTTCTCGCTCACGAGCAGAGCTGTTGCGCGCCAATTCAATACTGGCCCAGCTTGTACCTCCGCGACCAGCGACTTCAATCCACTGCACACCGGCATCCAGTAATCTTTTCGCACTATCTGGACCTATACCAGCACCCACTTCTTTAACAATAATGGGTACCGAGAGTTTCAGTGCGCAGTGTTGGATCGCCTCTAGCACTAAGTTCCAGTCGCGATCGCCATTAGGCTGTATAAGTTCCTGCAGTGGGTTGAGATGTATCACTAGCCCATTGGCTTGAATAGAATCAACTGCTCTTTGAGCCAAATCGAGTCCATGCTGTTGTAGTTGAGTAGCACCCAAATTACCCAACAAAATAGCCGATGGTGCCCAGCGTCGAATGTTTTGGGGCATACCCAGCTCTAGTGCAGCCCTCTGAGAGCCCAAAGCCATAGGAATGTTAGAGGCCTGAGCGGCTTCCGCAAGATGCTGATTGATGCGCTCAGCGTTATCACAGCCGCCAGTCATGGCGCCAATTAAAAATGGTGCCGCAGTCTCCATCCCTAAAAAATTACTGGCGAGTACTATTTCATCTAAGGCTAATTGTGGTAGTGGATTTGGTTCAAAATTTACCCTATCAAAACCAGAGTCCTTTTGAGCCTGGTGATCAGATTGAAGCGCTAATGCAATATGATCTGCTTTTCGATCGCTTATATCAGCCATTACCCTGGTGCTCCAGATTCGTTAGCTCTATCAGCATAATCGACCAAAAGCATGTGTGGGAGTGTAAGTGCAGCTAGGCCAATAAAAGTTATTTGTATCGAAGATTCAGTCGCCCCACTATTTAAATACAAGAAAGCAATAGCCACGCTAACCCAAGCAAGCAGCGTATAGACAAATGCTTCTCCAAGACTACGGCTACGCTCTGCCTTATCTAAGCTCCGCCACAATCGTCGAATATGGCCGGGGCTATGCCAAAAACAGAAATAGAACGCAAAACTGACTAATGGTGGCAGCACATATACTAGACCTATCAGGACCATTAGACTCAATAATGACTGGCGATATTGCTTATTACGGTAGGCGTAGACACAGTAGGCGACACAACTGAGAACCCAGAGGGGAAATAGACTGGTGACGATATCCATCAACATAGGAATCGATTCTGGGCCCACAAGAGTGGTAAAAATGGGTGCCACTAGGTCGGGCTGTAGACTGGGAATAGCGATGCAAACAAGACCACCATGAGCAATCCATGGTAGCCATTCGGTACCTGATTCGGCAATATCACTGGCGCCGAAATGTACGGCCGAGATAAGTAAAAATAGTCCAAGACTTAGCGCTGGCCACACCCACCAACAGACCACAACTAGAGCAGATAGCGCTACATAGGCGGCATGAAAACTTAGCCAAGCCCTCCACCCAGTTGGCCAGCCAACACGGCGTGCTACCGCACCGTCCAGCCCACCATGGGGCACACCCAATAACAGTACCGCGATCAAGGCCACTGTATCCAAGCCAGTCATAAGCGCAAAACCTGTTTTAAAAAAGGAATTTTCGGCATCGCCAATATCACCTTAGCCCAGTCAAGGCATGTGGCACCGCCGAGCATAAACCGTGCGAATCCATTGCCATCTAAAGCCTTTGCAGTCTTCATCATCAACGACACGCCCAGTTCTGGCTGTGTCATTAGCACGCCATTAAAAATCTTATCCATCCGCAGTAGCGCTGGCGAGATCGGCGCTGGCACACTAAAGTCACCGCGGTTGATGCCCTGCACCAATTTATTTATTTGACCCTGAATGCCACTAAAAGCATAACCGGAGGATTGTCTAACTGCACCACTAGCGGCACCAATACGAGTAAGGTTATCGTCTGGTGGCCTGACCGACTCCATGGGTATAACACCCGTTTCTTCGCCCAAGGTCTCTTCTATTTCGATATTTTGTTGTTCCAGCCATTGCCGGATAGCCGTTCGGTACCATTCTTTATCTTCTAGGCTACTAGAGATCATGGTTGACTCAACCAATAGCCGGCGATCTGAAAATGGCAGAGCATAAATAAAGTGCAGCCCACGCGATTGGTCGACACGAAAGTCCATTAAGGTCGCAATTTGAGCATCACAGATTGGCATTTTCGTACGGATATCCCAGCCTAAAAAGTGCTGCTTTAGAGTGTCACCCGGCACTTTGGGGGGCCGACTATCATAAAGATTTGCGGCACTATAGTGTCGATCGCCAGACACAAATGACCCGCCACTACCCTCTGAAATAATATTGTTTGCTGATGCTCGAATAAGCTCCACAGAGCTTGCCAACCTATTCTCACAGTCAGCAATGTACTGAGCTGAAGATAGGCTCATATAACGATATTGGTCACTAATATGGCGCACTTCAGAATGATGATCTATCAAACGCCACTCTCTCCAACTGCCCTTGGTCGCATAGATAAGCTCGGTTTGTTGATCAGGTTTTGCCCACAACGCCCAGCTACAATCGCGCTCAGAGGGTGTGTGCGGCTCAACAATAACGGTAGAAAAATTATTAAGCTTAGCGGCCAAAGTAATCCCGGCGCTGCCACCACCAATAATGGCGATATCTACCTCGATAGCTTTTGTCGATAGCTTATTAACTGTCGACACCGGCTAGCCCCCTAAGTGGTGCATGCAGTTGGGTTTTATGGTCCGGCACAGATACTGGTGTTAGGTCTGCGATACTGCGCAGACTGAGCAGAAGTTTCTCTCCTTTACCGACGAAAACTCTACCCTGCCACCAGCATAAGTTACGGCGTTTCAATAGCCAGCCAATCTGCCGATAAACCCGCAGCGCAATCGTAATGGCCAATCGCACGCGAAAAGGCAGAAGTTGAATACCCAGCAAAGCGCTTTGATAATATTGTTCCGCCAAATCCAGCAACCGCTCAACTGCCGCACTAACTTGCGGCCGGCAGGTAACGTCCGCGATAGCTATTTGCGACGCGGATAAATCAACCCAGCTGGCGGGCAGATAGCGGCGACCCATTTTGGCATCTTCTAGAACGTCTCGGGCTATATTGGTCAGTTGCATAGCAATTCCTAGATCAATAGCAAAGCTTTGCGCACGCGGCTGTTGACAGTCCAGAACGCGGCACATCATTAAGCCCACAGTGCCGGCCACCGCATGACAGTAGCGCAGTAATTCCATCTCATCGCTGACAGCGGTGGGTTGTTGATCTTTAAGCATGCCATCGAGCAGCTCCTTCGCCGCTGATAGGGGAATGTTGTTCTCACTAGCAAGCTGAATAAAGGATTCTATTTCAGGGCCTGCCGGTCGATTTTCGCCCTGTAAACGGGCACGGATATCTTCGAGAGTATGCTGGCGGTCAGGGAGATCACCATCCGCTAAGTCGTCGACAAAGCGACAGAACTGGTAGAGTCTTGCCGCACGGTCTGCCAGTTTAGGGCCGAGAAATAGACTAGCCCAATAAAACGATTTGCCATGGTGTGCAAGAACCTGTTTGGCTAGCGGTGATATAGGCAGCGAAGGTTCTGTCATCTATCCTCCCGAGCCCACCTCAACACCAGTTAGCAGTTCCTCGACTACTTTAGCAGAACTAACAACTCCGGGCAGACCGGCACCTGGATGAGTACCTGCGCCTACAAAGTAAAGATTGGATATCGCACTATCACGGTTGTGAAAGCGAAACCAAGCAGACTGAGTCAGTCGTGGCTCAATAGAAAAACCGGCGCCATGCATAGACCGATAGTCTCGGGCAAAATCCTCTGGAGTCATCCAAAAAACCTCATCAATTACTGATGATAGGTCTGGCAGTATCGTCTCTTCTAAAGAGCTAACAATTCTGTCCCGCAAGATTGGAGCCTCTTTTTCCCAGTCCACATCGCCTTGCAAGTTCGGCACTGGGCAAAGCACATAAAAAGATTCGCAATCTTCTGGAGCAAAGCTCTTATCTGTCGCCGTGGGCCGATGCACATATAAGCTAAAGTCTTCACTCATCTGCTTAGCATCAAAAATTTCAGCCAATAGCTCTTTGAACCGCGGCCCCATCCAAATACTATGATGAGCAACCTCAGGGTAGAGTTTTTTTGTGCCAAAATACAGAACAAAGAGGCCCATGCTGTATTGCTTTTTAATTCTCGGTAGGCGTCGTTTGGTCTTAGGTAACAAGTGTTCATAACAGGTTTCTGGATCGCCACCAAAGACAACAATATCTGCATCCATTACCTGGTTGTTGCTAAATCGAACGCCTTTCGCACGCCGGTTTTCTACGATAATTTCGTCGACATCTGCCTCGAGTACAATATTAATGCCCTGGCGTTCCATGAGCGAACCCAATTCCTGCACCAACTTACCGGTGCCGCCCATACAGAAAAACACGCCCCACCGACGCTCAAGATAATGGATCAATGTGTAAATAGCGGTTGTTTTAAAAGGATTGCCGCCCACTAACAATGGATGGATAGAAAACGCTTGGCGGATCAAAGGGTGCTTTAAGTGGCTGTTCACCATCTGTGAAACCGTTCGGTAGCACTTTAGCAGTAACAGCGCAGGAACCTGTTTAACCATGTCCCAAACGCGGGTAAAGGGTCGGTGAACCAACTGCTTAAAACCAACGTCATAGACCTTTTTAGATTTCTCCAATAATTTAAGGTAGCCATCTGCATCATCCGCACTGAAGCGTCGAATTTCTGTGAGTGTATCCTCAACAGAAGCACAATAGTCAAATTGACTACCGTCGGCAAAATGAAAGCGATAAAAAGGGTCAAGCGGGACAAAGTCCAGATGGTCCTCGAGCTTTTCGTCGAATAGCTCAAATAGCTCATCAAACAAAAAAGGCGCTGTAATCACGGTAGGTCCGGCATCATGGCGATAGCCTCCGCGCTCAAATACCTGCGCACGACCACCTAGGCTGTCCAAACGTTCCAGCAAGCTGACCTCATGCCCTAAGGCTCTAAGTCTTAATGCTGTGGCTATACCCGCAAAGCCTGCGCCGATAACTACTACTTTTTGATCTGCTGCAGCCGTCGTTGAATTCAAGCAATCTGTCCTTGTTTTTTGATAGATGTTTTCTGCTTTACCGAGTCGACTAAGCCATGAGCGACTGGTTGCAGTTGAACGGGTAACAAATTGACGAGTTGGCCTGCCTGTATTAACCAATAATCAATCGATTGATTAGCCTTTAAAATAACATCACTACAAGCAATACGCCGCTGCCAATGCTCTAGTTGGAGATTATCTCCAGACTGATACCACGCCCTAAAATCGTCTCGCCCCGCTCCTTGCTGAAAAAATAGACTGATAACCAGATTAGGTTTTCGCCCCTCAAGATCGCTAGAGCGACGGCTCGACGGGATAATGTCATCGATATCATTGCGACCCTGATAGGCTAGGGCACAAAGACCGATCAATTTATCAAGACTCTCCAAAGATGCAAGACTACCTGGTATTTTGTCCAAGCCCACGGCCAATCCTGCGCCTTTTATAGGAGCAATCAATAGTGGTGCCGTTTTACTCTTGGCAATTCGTTGCCATTTGTCTAGATCTGCGCATTGACGCTGGGTTATATCAGATATCTGGCCACTAGATGTCTCTTGCATTGCCTGCGCTAAAAGTGCGCTAAGTACACCGCCATAAGTACTGTTTCTTGCCGCCAGCTCAAAGGCCTTAGCAACCATCCAGTCACCGAGACAGAGCGCCATATCCAGTCCGAAGCGCTCGTGAATGCTTTGCTGGCCCCGCCTATGGGTGCTCGAATCGCTAATATCATCATGTAACAAAGAGGCGTTGTGCAGTAGCTCACAGGCTGCTGCCCAATGTAAATTATCTTGCTCGTTTAAACCTAGGGCTGTGCCGCTAGAGAGCGCGAGCTGGGCTCTAAAAAACTTTCCTGGGCTCTTAAAATGATACCGAGCAGCCTGAGCTAAACTACTATCCAGATTAGGCATTTCACGCTGGTACAAGGCGTCAAGAGATTCCAACGATTGCACTGTACTAATTTTTGTTGGGGACATGAGTAGTACCCTTATAAAATGTAACCTATAGATGATTACTTATTGTTTTTATTAAGTCGGAAAAAAAGGGCCAGCAACACTGGCCCTTTCACTTACTGCGATACTACCTACTACTCTGAATCAGCTACTGCAGCTGCCCAGATGATCACACCAAACCCGATCTTATTTATAAAGTCGGCTAGGTTATAAACGATGTTTAGCGTTGCTGGATCAGCGCCGCCGCCCATATAACCCATGAAGTATCCGATAGGATAGATAGACCAACCAATCGTCACACAGATAAGCATCCACTTATAGGCGTTCTGAACGTTAACATTTGAAAGCCCAGCATTGATCTGGCTAGCTTCACCCTTGAAGATTTCCCAAACGATGAATCCCCAGCCAAGTATTCCAAGAATAAAGGCCAAAGTAGAACCCATCATTCCTGTCTCACCAGCAAAGCCGAAGCCAAGCATAGCAATTGAGCCGAGTAACAATTTCCAGAATACACGAGCCGGAACTTTCGTTACTGCCGACAGAACCAAGTAGAATTCAACCATCAAAAGAGGCACTGTTAGGAGCCAATCAATGTATCGTAATTCAGTTGGAGACGTTCCTGTAGATACCCATACATCACGCATGTAAAAGTAATGAACTGCGGCTATCAGCGTAACTAAGCCTGATACTGTTAATGATGTCTTCCATTTTCCTGCAACACGATCGCGCTCTATAAAGAAAAAAGCTGTAGCCGCGACAAGCGCCATAGAAATTAACCAGAAAGACATACCGACTGGGTCGGCGGACGTTAAGTTATAACTCATGTAAAACCCCTTACTATTAAAGTACTTTATTTTGTATCAGCCTAACTCCTCCGGAGGATCATCAAGAGATACTCTAATTGCAGCCTTACCCAAATCATGCTTACGCATAAATTTGAAATGCACAAAAACACTTTTTTCCCTGTGACAATAAACTTAGAAAACAAACGAATCTGATTTTTATACGCATTAAGCCGCAACAGTTATTCGTCCCAGACCCTCTATTGGATTACTTTTTATTAATAAATATATTAATTAATTTATTAATACATTTTCCAAATTCTTTGGGGCAGCATAAGTGTCTAATAACACAACAATTAAATTATTAAAGCCTATGACTAAAATTCAAATAAAATGATTTAATAAAGTTTATAACATCATTTTTTGTATTGCCTTTTACGCACGTCTCATCGTATTCTGCATCTAGCCATATTTCTCCTAAACCTAAAAATATTTGAAAATTATGTTCTTACCTATAAATGCTGATTTTATTTTTACTTCAGAAACAACGCCTGCGGTTTCAACAAACCTCAAGCAAAGTATTGATATGGTGTTACCTCTGGTTGGGGTAGCTGACGCTATTAATGTGACTGACTCTCCAAATTCAAAAACAAGATTATCTAGCTTGCTGGTTGCTGCTGGCATTAAAGAGCTGGGCTTAGACGTTATCTTGCAGTTGACCGGAAGAGATAGAAATAGGATAGCGATAGAATCTGAAGTCTTAGGTGCCCTCTCACTGGGCATCAACAAAGTATTGTGTTTAACGGGCGATAAACCGAGCGAAGGCGGCCCTCAGGTTGTCAACGAGCTGGACAGCGCCGGAATAATGAACCTCCTGAATATTATGTCAGACGGCAAGTTATCAGATGGCACAGACATAAAAGAACCCTTACCTGTTTTCCCGGGTGCGGCTGATGACCTGTACTTTCAAAAAAATAATTCTGAAGCCATTGGTTTTTTAAAGAGGAAAATCAGTAATGGTGCTAAATTTGTTCAAACTCAGTATTGTTTTGATGAAGAAATCTGCAAATTTTATTCCGATCTGCTCTTAGCAAATGGAAAAACAGATGACTTAAAAGTGCTTGTTGGCATGGGGCCTTTGAAATCAGCAAAGCAAGCTTTGTGGATGCGCGAAAACCTTTGGGGCGTTAATATTTCAGATAATATTATTTCCAGACTGGACGCCTCCAAGAATGCTAAGAAAGAAGGCTTAATGATTTGTCATGAACTCATCAGTAAACTTATTGATCTTCCCGGTATAGACGGCGTTCATTTAATGGGGCCAAGCTGCGAACATGATTCTGCGGAAATCATAAAACTCTTTCGTTAGATAAAGACCGTGAGTGGACCACTTAATCATAAGATCTTATAAAGAGCCTTTGATAGATCGTTCGCTGTCTTGTATAAATTATTAAGGCTGTGCTGTCGATTGTTGAGAAAAGAAAACCCCAAATTATTATCCAAATCACCAAAGGTCACTTCGCCACCAACACCGGTATGACCAAACATCCGCGGCTTCGACCCAATAGGTGTTAGTGGTGAGTTAACCATATAGCCCAAACCAAAATGGTAGGGTAGCCCAAACAATACGGCATCTGGACCTTTAGAGTGGACGCTAGAGATATGTTCGATGGTCGTGGGGGTCAACAATTTAAAATTATCTCGCTCTCCCCCGTTAGCCATAACACCATAGAGCTTAGCTAGACTGGCAGCGGTTCCATGACCGTTCGCAGCAGGCACCTCCGCCAAACGCCATTCTGCGCTATTCACCTCATCACCTCCATCTAACCCTCGGGCAGCAAATGCAATGCTGTAATCACCACTTTTAACTGCCCCTTTTATTCCTCGCAACGATTTAGATAAAAGCACGTCAGGAACATAAGAAATCAGCTTTAAAACTGAAAGAGTGGATTTGTCATCCAACATCAGAGTGTCTGCACACCGTGACAGGTCAGACTCATCGACACCGATCTTAAAATCAATACCTAAAGGCTTCGCTATTTCTTCACTAAAATAAGTCCCCACTGACCGGCCATCTATCCGGCGAATGACCTCACCCACTAGCCAACCAAATGTTAGGGCGTGGTAACCCTGAGATGCCCCTGGTTCTCTAAAGGGTGCCTGCGCGGCCAACAGGTCAGTAAATTTTTGCCAATTTCTCCACTCATTTGTTGGCAGTTCTTCTTGAAACCCAAACATACCGGCTCGGTGACACAAAAGATCTATGACCTTAGTATCTTGTTTACCATTACACCCATATTCAGGCCAATAGTGAGACACCCTTTGATGAATATCTAGCAGACCTTGCTCTATTAACCTTGCCGCACAGGTTGCAACCACCCCTTTTGTCACCGAAAAAACGTTAACAATCGTATCTTCCTGCCAGAGTTTTGTTTTTGCCTTATCTTGATGGCCGCCCCATAGATCAACGACCATTTCTCCTTGATACTCAATAGCTAAAGACGCACCGACTTCAAAACCCGACTCAATAGCTGATGAAAATATTTTAGCGACCTTGTCAAAACGGGGATCACAGTGCCCGCAAATGCCTGCAGTATTCATTGCTTTTATCCTTATTATTGTTATTGAGCTTAAATCTACTATGCCTGATTAAGCCAACAACTAACGTGATCTTATCTTAGACGACCAACACTAACTAAAATAGCTTAAAAACTATTCAAGCGTTAAAGAAAGAATTTCCCCAGGCTTTGGAGCGGTGAAAAAATCAGACGCTTGCCCACGATCATCCAACGCCTTTTCAAGCTCTTCTGGCGGTGATTTGACCGGCTCATCAGTTAAAATAAATGTACCCCAGTGCATACCAAATGAGCGCGCAACCTGTAAGTCTAAGGCTACCTGAACCGCTTCGCTGGGGTTCACATGCTGCTGTCCCATAAACCATCGCGGCTCATATGCTCCGATAGGAATAAACGCAAAATCAGGTACGCCCATTTTTTCTCGGGTGGCCACGAAATCTTTCGAGTAACCCGTGTCTCCTGCATGGTAGAGAGACAGCGTTGGGCTCTTCATAAACCAGCCACCCCATAAACTGCCATTACGACCAGCAATGCCACGACCAGACCAGTGTTGAACAGGCGTAAAGGTAAACTCCGTTTTACCCAGGCGGATGTTTTGCCACCACCTGAACTCGTGCACATTTTCAAGTCCTTGGCCTTCCAGCAGGCTTTTATCACCCTGTGGTACCAAAATGGAGAGTTTAGGGTTAGTCTGCTGTAAGGCTTTTAAGCTGGGAAGATCAAGATGGTCGTAGTGATTATGGCTTATGACAACCACGTCAATTGCCGGTAGATCGGCTAGGGGAATAGCCGGTGGAATCATTCGTTTTGGTCCAGCCCAAGGAACGGGGGAGGCCCGATCTGAAAAAATAGGATCAGTGATAATGGTCAAATCGCCATTGTTGACTAAAAAACTGGCATGTCCTATCCAGACTGCGTAATTAGTCGATGAAGAATCAAGGTTTCGCCAATCATCAGACTGCTCTATCTGAACCCTCGGGGGAGACTTTTCCTTGGTCATTCTCCAGCGTATAAATTCACTAAAGGTCTTCTTTGACGCGCTAGAGTCTGTATTAGTGAAGGTTTCAGCTATGGAGCATGACTGTAGTGTGAGTGCAAAAGAAAATGCCCACAGGCGGTAGAGCCATCGATTTAACGACAGTGAGTTAAGACTCCGGTTCACCTTATATCCTTATTTTATGATAAGACTCGTATCGAGTGATACGACCTGAACAGACTTGTTGGATTTATCACCACCAGTCCACGACAAAATCACACGATCACCGAAGACCACCATTTGAGGAAGCCCTGCTAGACGAGTGAAACCAATATCTGTCGCCACAACTTCTGGGCCAAAATGGCCGCTGCCATCAAGATATCCTAATCTCAACTCACCTTTGGTTTCTCCTTTAAATGTCATCCAACTCACTATAAAGCCACTATCCTCTGTTCCAGCCAGCCCTACCTGGCCAAGCACAGAATCACCACTACTTATTTCTAAAGCAGGCTTAAAAGTATCAGAGCCTTTCTCAGAAACCGCCAACTTAACCTGACCGTAGCCTTTAGCCTCTGTATACCAAGCAACTGCTGTACGCCCTGCACTTGCTGCGACGGAAGGTCCATTCACCGGACATCCAGCGATAACCCACTCGTCTGATGCAACTGGCTTTGACTCCGACCAGTTTCCATCAACCATTCGAGAGTAATAGATGTCTCTATGCTCGCCCTCAGTGCGGTTTCTAAATACCACAATCGCACCATCGTCTGTCTGAGCTATATCAGTCTGGCAACAATCACAGACTAACCCATCAATTATTTGAGACTCAAAAAGTGTGCCCTCGGCGGTTAGCTTTGTAGAGCGCAAAGTCATACCGGTATCAGACTTCATTGATTGCGGATTATGCTCGGTGTGACTACCGCCAGTCATGTTGCGGCCGTCTAGCCAGACTAGACCGACGTCTTTATCATCTGCAAAAAAACTAACAAATCCATGTTCGGTGTGCGTTCCGTCCAGGTGAGGTGTGAGTGAGTTATTCCAGGTTGTCCCTCCGTCAGTAGAGAGTCCGACAACAACATCGTAGGCAAATACGCTAGGATCTGTCATCACTAGCCAATGGGCCGCCCAAAGAGACTCTGACAACTGCACTACTGAGGGGAAATCAGCACGATTAACCAACCAATCGCTACCTCGACTAACCTCTACAGGCTCCGACCATTGGGTTTGATCCCAGCGCGAATACTGCAGCGCAACTGAATCTTCACTGACCTTTATCCAACTCAAAATTGGCACGCCATCAAGATCAAGACTCAAATTAGGGGATACCGACCCCGCCCCTGCCGGCGATGACCAGTCTACGATAACAGCCTCAGGTACCTGTGCTTGATCACTGCAAGAGACGCCGACGATGGCTGTAACCATGAGTAATAAAAAACCAAATAAACGGCTGTGTATAACGCCTAGCACTGATAATTGACGATTCAAGATGAACCCCTTTTTGTTAACGAGTTGACGTAACCTATTTCCATAGACCCTATTGCCTATTATTTCCTAATTAAGGGTCGAGTCAGACACGTTGGTCCGCCCTCGCCTTTCCGACTAACCTCCAACCCTTGGTATGTTAGCACCGAACACCCCGCGCGCTCTAACCCAGTTTTAACGCCGGGAAGGTTTTCCAGCATGACGACTGACCGCGGTGCAATAGCAAGAACATTACAACCCATCGGCAGATATTCCTCCTCGGGCACATCGACAAACCCTACGCCTCTGGCCTTTAGCCAGGCAAGGAATTCCTTTGGCATAAACGACCGATAAATCAACGCTAAATCTTGGTCAAGGGGAGATATAATTGACATCAAATGCAGTACATCATCTGGGTGTTCTGGGTCTGGTAACACAACCACATGGAGATCTACCTCATCTCCCAAAATAGCCTGCAGTTGACTAATCCCTTCTTTGTTTGTCCGTGGCCCTAAGCCCACCGCAGCATGCTGCTCATCTATCCAAATAAAGTCTCCACCTTCGAGAGTGCCAGGCGCTGTAATCTGTCCCGCAACTCTGTGGCCAAGGGCTTCATAAACGGCAACATTTACAGCGGCCTCTGGTGTTCTGCTAGCCCGCCCCATATTGCAAAGAATTAATCCTTTTGGACTGACTAAAACATTATCTCTCGGATAAATACTGTCAATGGTCAGGTTTTCGTGTGCGGGCAAATCAATAACCTCTGCTCCAGACGCCGCTAGGAACTGTCTAAACAGAGCAAATTCTGTACTAGATTTTTTGAAATCTGGCATAGCGTGGAATCGTAACGGAAGCCATTCTTGCGCTAGCTTTTCTTGGCTGACAAAAGCATTTTCGGGATTGCGCACAGCAACCTGAACTAAGTTCGAATATTCGTTAAATTGTGGCATTTATTTAGTCTCTGGAGTCTTCTCGAACGAGGGCATAGAAAGGTATGCCAATCATTATCAGCATAAACGAATAAAATACAATCTCTGTGCCCGCCCCCCATATTGCAAAAAATGAGTACAGAAAGGCTGCGCTTGAAAGCACTATCGCACGATTTCTCTCGGGGCTCGCCCTATCTCGCTTGAGAAAATAAAACTCAGCAACAGCTGAAAAGGCATACGCCATTAAGGTAGACAGCGTCGACAACATTGCCATAAAGGTAAAGGCAGCCACCAAACCTTTGGTGTAGTTTAAACACAGTAAGAGTGTCATAAAACCACCCGACACAAGAAAAGAGAAGATTGGCGTGCCGGACTGGCTTAAGGTTAAAAATTTAACGGGTAAGAGATGATCTTTCGCCGCGGCTAAGGGAACTTGCCCCGCGGTGAGGGTGTTGGCATTTAAACTACCTAATGTTGATATCAGCGCACCTATGGTAATAACAGCGCCACCAACAGGTCCCATTATCTTCGTTGCAGCAACGGCAAAAGGTGCTGTTGATCCGATCAGTTCCTCAGCAGGAACGACCAGTGCAATAGCCAAACTTACCAAGAAGTAAATGATCAGCACTGTAAAAACTGACGCCATCAAGACGCGTGGAATCATTTTATCGGGCTCAGCCATATTATCAGCAGGCACGGTGGCGGTCTCGAGCCCCACAAAAGACCACATAACCAAGGTGGTCACTGTTGCCAATAGTGCTATTGGATGCAACTCTGTAGGATTAAGCGGAGGCAGTACTTCGGGTTCCATATTGGCGAAGCCCAAGACAATCATGAATAGTAGCGGCAATATTTTCAATATGGTTGTCACTACCTGAAAGGTCCCGCTGCCTTCAACGCTGCGAATATTGAGCCCAACAACGATCCAAATAAGCGCCATCGAAACTAGCAGCGATAACACACTCGAGTCAGTGATAACCGGCAGGAATACACCTAAGTAACCGACAAAGGCAATGGCTATCCCCGAGGCGGCTGAGATACACGCAATCCAGTATGTCCATGCAACCAAAAAAGCAGCAAAATCGCCCAAACCAGCCTGCACATAGGCATATGGACCACCAATTTTTGGAATTCGTCTAGCCAATCGTGATAAAGAAAGCACAACTAACAGGGTACCAACACCGGCAACCAACCAACCGGCAAGTCCCAACATACCATAGGGCGCAAGTAGAGTCGGCATCATGAAAATACCAGAACCAATAGCGCAGCCGACGGCAATTGACCATCCGCGCCAGAATCCTATTTCGCTACCCGATTCCTTTTTTCCCTCTGTTTGCATGGTTGTGCACTCTTGTTTTTAGCTTACCGTAACAGGGGTGAAGAATAATACAAGCATGGCGCCCCTTGCTAGATAACCTGTCGATGAATACTCTATAAACATAGTATTTCTCACGTCACATTTTTAATCCAGGGACTCTGAAGATTAACCATTAACAAATGTTTACTAGTTTAAACACTTGTTGATTTTTTTAAGTTTACATAACTAGAGTATTACTGCAGTTTTGCCGTTCAAGTCGCTAAAAAGACCATGTTGTATATGGAAATATAAATTATTCGAATTTGCTTTTCTATGCGGTTTTGATGTCTTTAGCCTACATTTTGATGAGTACGCTATAAAAATAATATGTCTTACACCAAACTTTTTAACCCAGGGAACCTAAAGGGTAAAAATCAACAAATTTCTGCTATGTTAAACAGTTATTAAATTATATTAAGTTTACATAAATAGAGTATTACCGTCGTTTGGGGCTTAAATCACTAAAAATAAAATCTTGTATATGGAAATATCAATTATTCGAATTTAATTTTTTATGCAATTTTGAAGTTTATAGTCTACATTTAAGCATAAGGGCTAGTTTATGTGGAGAGGGTTACTTCCACTCATGGTCTTTTTGATTAGCTAAAACGAAGTAAACAACAATAATTTATCTAAACGGGGTTTATATCGCATGAAATCATTTCAAAAAATCATCAGTAGTATCGCCATTGGCATTGCCGTCGCATCTAGCGGCGCCTATGCCGCCGAGCTAGAGGAAATAATCGTAACGGCCACCAAACGCGCGGAGAGCTTGCAAGACGTTGCTATGTCTGTGACCGCTCTTGATGGCAGTAAAATTGAAGAAGTCGGTATGCATAGCCTTGAAGACTTAAGTGACTACGTACCAAATCTCACCGTGTCTGTAAATCCTGTGAATACTATTATTGGTATGCGTGGTGTTGGCATTGGTGCTAACCAATCATTTGAGCAGTCGGTCGGCATTTACGTTGATGGCGTGCATTACGGCAAGAGCCGGCAGGTCAGAACAGGTCTATTTGACCTGCAGCAGGTTGAAGTGCTTCGTGGACCTCAGGGTATCTTGTTTGGTAAGAACACCCTTGCAGGTGCAATCAATGTAACCTCAGCATCACCCACTGTTGGTGATGAATTTGAAGGTAAAGTATCTCTTAGCAAAGAATCTCATGGCAGCGAAACCGTCGAAGTAAGTATGTCTGGTTCATTGTCCGATACCTTTGCGGTTCGACTTGCCTTTAAAGATCGCAAAGATGACGGCTATATGACGAACTCTCAGGTTGCTGGGGCTACTTTTATAGGCGAACCCTTACCGGGGGCCTTCTCGTCAAATGCGCCAATTACTGATGAGTCCATGTGGCGTCTAAGTGCACTTTGGGAACCTAATGACAGCACTAGCGTAGAGTTCAAACATGCAAAAAGTGACCATACTCGCACTGGTGGAACAGCCGTGCTAGGAACCTTTTCTCCTCTAGCCAATATACCTGGTTCCAACGCGCTAATGTATGGCACGATGGGCGCTGTCTATCCGGGATTCGCAGGACAGGTTGCCGCTGGCACCGTCGACACTTACCGTGACGGCATTACATTGGGCGGTTGTGCTCTTGCTACGAAAATGGGCCGTTCCCATGAAGTCTGTGCAAACGGTGGCGAGATGCCTGAAGGAACAATGACAACCACCGATGACACTTCCTTAAATATCGAAATTGATATGGCTAACGGTTATACCTTTACGTCGGTTACTGGATTAAACAAGTACGAGTACGAAGATGGTATCGATGCTGATTTTCTGCCTCTCCGGTTTATTGGGCGTTCTGATATATCCTCATATGAACACACTAGCCAAGAGTTTAGGATTGCATCCCCCAGCGAAAATAAGTTTAGCTATGTAGCGGGTGCTTATTACGACGAGCAGGAACAAATAATTGATCGTTTAGTGGCCGTGGATGGCACCTTTGGTATTCCAGGAACAATGCCTTACATCCTAGGAGCCCCCGTTCTGGATACGTTCTTATTCTTTCCACCAGCGACCACCGGTGCTCTTGGCCTTCCCTTTGCTTACGAGGGACTGACCAAATTTCAAAAAGTGGCTCGTATCTCTACATGGAAGCAAGACACTGAGTCTTGGGCCCTGTTCTTTCAAGGAAAGTACGACCTGACCGATAACTTGACGTTAACGGCTGGTGTTCGTTATACCGAAGAAGACAAAACTGCACATGCCAAAATGGATCTGACAACTAACACTACGGGCTTAGCTAACGCTAACCCATCGCCCTTGCTAGCCGCTCTCATGGGCGCTAGTTTTGCATCCTATGCGCACGACTTTAACGAAACTCGGTCAACAGACCAGTTAATGCCAGGTGTAAGTTTAGATTGGCAGTATTCTGAGGACAGCATGTTCTATATAAGCTACTCAGAAGGTTTTAAGAGCGGTGGTTTTAACGCAGTAGATGATCAAAACCCTACGTTTAATGCTAATGGAACAACAAACCCAACCATTCCAGCACAGGGTTTTGAATATGATGATGAAACCGCTGACTCTTTTGAAATTGGTGGTAAGCACAGTCTAATGGACGGCGCTATGACCCTTAACTGGGCTATGTTTGATAGTACCTATGATAATCAACAAGTATCAACCTTTGTTGGTTTAGGCTTTGTGGTTACCAATGCTGCCTCAACCGAAATTTCAGGTTTGGAAGTCGACATGACATGGCAAGCCACCGACAAACTGAGGTTAGGTGCTAGCTTCGCAATCATGGATGGTGAATATGGCTCATACCCCGGTGCCGGTTGTACCGCAGCACAAGCGTCTGGATTGCTTGGCTTAGGAACACTTAACGCTAGTGATGGTCAAAACCACACATTTGACGGCTGTACTGCTAAGTTCAAAGGTGACGGTACGCAAACAGGCTCTGGCGCGCAAGATCTCGCAGGCGCTAAGGTAGGCGTTGATTATAACGGCTCATTAACTGCTGATTATGCCACACCGGTTGCTGAAGGAATCCTTTGGTTTGCCTCTGTTGATGTTAACTTTACTGACGGATTTTTTATGGCAGGTGATCGGGATCCCATCGATTTCGAGCAAGGTTTTGAGAAAGTCAATGTTCGCACCGGACTTCGAGGGGACAATTGGACCCTAATGGCTTATGGTAAAAATGTTGCTGATAAGGTTACTCCATCAGGTGCCTTTGACATTCCTTTAGCTGCAGGATCTCATGGTCAATACACAATGCCAGGCGATGTATATGGCGTGCGACTTAGCTTCGATTTTTAACCTAAATAGCATGTAACATAAAAAGGACGGGTAATTCCCGTCCTTTTTATTGCATGTTATAAATACTTGTAAAAAGCAGCCTCTCAAATAGCCACTCACCTGTTGACCGATGAAAGCGCAACCTTAGATCTATGACTTGATAAAAGCCAACCCCAAGCCTTAATCGTCCAGAAACATGGGGAAGTCATCTACGGGAGTTATCACGAAACATCCCAATTTCAGCCTAATAATTCATTTATATATACTATTTTACGAATTTAAAAATCCATTAATTACTCTATTTTATATAGATTTATATTTTTATACACAATTCTAAATAGCACTATTGATAAGCGTGTTATGGTTTTTCAGTAAATTTAAGCATCTTATTTTATTTATTTATCCATGCTAATTAATTCATAAATAATATTACTATTTCAATATAAGTCCATTAATATCAATTACTTAATAGATAACTAATGTGCCATTATGAGTGTAAAAAGAACTGCGTGCGCAAGATTTTTGGTATAGGATTGATCCAGACTTCGCTTATTTTTGTTGTGCGGTACTGGCATTATACAATGCTTATGCGGGTAGACATTATCCCTTAGCGAGTAGCAAGTCAACCACAAGCCTCTATTGCTAGGTATATTTAGGGATTTTTATTTTTGCTTGATTGAATAAACAAGCTCGAGTAGACGCCGTCCTTCTAATGCTAGGCCAGTAGAGGTAAAAAAATATTACTGGGGAGATATTAAATGAGAAATATTCACATACTTAGCGCTTTGACTATTGCCATTGCCATGGCTTCTAGCGGAGCCTATTCTGCGCAGCTAGAAGAAATTATCGTAACGGCCACCAAACGGGCGGAAAGCTTGCAAGACATTCCTATGTCTGTGACCGCCCTTGATGGCAGTAAAATTGAAGAAGCCGGTATGCATAGCCTTGTAGACTTAAGTAGCTATGTACCAAATCTATCAGTGACTGAAAATGCTGTGAATACTATTATTGGTATGCGTGGTGTTGGCATTGGTGCTAACCAATCATTTGAGCAGTCGGTCGGCATTTACGTTGATGGCGTGCATTACGGCAAGAGCCGGCAGGTCAGAACAGGTCTATTTGACCTGCAGCAGGTTGAAGTGCTTCGTGGACCTCAGGGTATCTTGTTTGGTAAGAACACCCTTGCAGGTGCAATCAATGTAACCTCAGCATCACCCACTGTTGGTGATGAATTTGAAGGTAAAGTATCTCTTAGCAAAGAATCTCATGGCAGCGAAACCGTCGAAGTAAGTATGTCTGGTTCATTGTCCGATACCTTTGCGGTTCGACTTGCCTTTAAAGATCGCAAAGATGACGGCTATATGACGAACTCTCAGGTTGCTGGGGCTACTTTTATAGGCGAACCCTTACCGGGGGCCTTCTCGTCAAATGCGCCAATTACTGATGAGTCCATGTGGCGTCTAAGTGCACTTTGGGAACCTAATGACAGCACTAGCGTAGAGTTCAAACATGCAAAAAGTGACCATACTCGCACTGGTGGAACAGCCGTGCTAGGAACCTTTTCTCCTCTAGCCAATATACCTGGTTCCAACGCGCTAATGTATGGCACGATGGGCGCTGTCTATCCGGGATTCGCAGGACAGGTTGCCGCTGGCACCGTCGACACTTACCGTGACGGCATTACATTGGGCGGTTGTGCTCTTGCTACGAAAATGGGCCGTTCCCATGAAGTCTGTGCAAACGGTGGCGAGATGCCTGAAGGAACAATGACAACCACCGATGACACTTCCTTAAATATCGAAATTGATATGGCTAACGGTTATACCTTTACGTCGGTTACTGGATTAAACAAGTACGAGTACGAAGATGGTATCGATGCTGATTTTCTGCCTCTCCGGTTTATTGGGCGTTCTGATATATCCTCATATGAACACACTAGCCAAGAGTTTAGGATTGCATCCCCCAGCGAAAATAAGTTTAGCTATGTAGCGGGTGCTTATTACGACGAGCAGGAACAAATAATTGATCGTTTAGTGGCCGTGGATGGCACCTTTGGTATTCCAGGAACAATGCCTTACATCCTAGGAGCCCCCGTTCTGGATACGTTCTTATTCTTTCCACCAGCGACCACCGGTGCTCTTGGCCTTCCCTTTGCTTACGAGGGACTGACCAAATTTCAAAAAGTGGCTCGTATCTCTACATGGAAGCAAGACACTGAGTCTTGGGCCCTGTTCTTTCAAGGAAAGTACGACCTGACCGATAACTTGACGTTAACGGCTGGTGTTCGTTATACCGAAGAAGACAAAACTGCACATGCCAAAATGGATCTGACAACTAACACTACGGGCTTAGCTAACGCTAACCCATCGCCCTTGCTAGCCGCTCTCATGGGCGCTAGTTTTGCATCCTATGCGCACGACTTTAACGAAACTCGGTCAACAGACCAGTTAATGCCAGGTGTAAGTTTAGATTGGCAGTATTCTGAGGACAGCATGTTCTATATAAGCTACTCAGAAGGTTTTAAGAGCGGTGGTTTTAACGCAGTAGATGATCAAAACCCTACGTTTAATGCTAATGGAACAACAAACCCAACCATTCCAGCACAGGGTTTTGAATATGATGATGAAACCGCTGACTCTTTTGAAATTGGTGGTAAGCACAGTCTAATGGACGGCGCTATGACCCTTAACTGGGCTATGTTTGATAGTACCTATGATAATCAACAAGTATCAACCTTTGTTGGTTTAGGCT
>JAPKEJ010000038.1 GCA_028822155.1 Porticoccaceae bacterium | reverse complement strand
CTTACCTCGTTGATTTCTCGCAGTGATACATTTTAGACCGCTGTTGTTTAACACTATTTAAAACAACTTACAGAGTATAAGATGGAGATCAAACATCTCATTAGATAGGTGCCATAATGAAAAAAATATTACTAACGATTAGCTTGCTATTGATCTGTGCATTCGCAATAGCCGACAAAGGAGCTTCACCATTGATCATCGATGTAAGGACCCCGGCCGAGTGGGACACAGGGCATCTTGACGAGGCTAAGCATATTGAGTGGCAAGAGATTAGTGCGCGTATAAGCGACCTCACTGCCGACAAAGATGAAACAATTTATGTGTATTGCCGCAGTGGTGGTCGGTCAGGAAAAGCTAAAACAATATTAGATGATCTTGGCTACAGCAATGTTATCAATGCTGGCGGTGTCGCGGACGCACAGGCATTTATCAATGCCCAGGAAGACTAGTAGACAGCACCAAGACTTTTGCCACGAAAGAAGGCCTAGTGTTTTATCTACTCCAAAGGATTGGCAGTCTTCAACGGCAGCTCAGCTAAATGGTCATGCCACCATCCACTGGCAAGGCGATACCAGTGATAAACTGCGATTCATCACCAGCCAGAAATAGCGCCGCCTGCGCAACGTCGTCAATACTGCCAACGCAACCCATCGGATGCAGGTCACTGTAACCCTTGAGCAATGCGTCCGGATCCTCCGCCGCGGCCATGGCGTTCTCCAATAGCGGCGTCATGATAAAACCGGGATTAATCGCATTGCAACGTATCTGATAGCCCTTCTCGGCGCACTGTAATGCCGTGGTCTTGGTCAAGTTAACCACCGCGGCCTTGCTCGCGCCATAGGCTGGTGTGCTGCTCAGCGGACGCAATCCTAGCGCCGAAGATATATTGATGATACTACCGCCACCACTATTTTTCATACTCTGAATAGCGCAGCGGCAGCCGAGGAAAACACCGGTGGTGTTAACCGCTAAAATCTGGTGCCAGACATCCAGTGATACCTCTTCGATCGACTCAGCAGAGCCAATACCAGCATTGTTAACCAAAATGTCAACGGCTCCCCAGTGTCTGTTAACCTCGCTCATCAGCGCCAGCCAACTGTCCTCGGAGGTGACGTCGAGGTGACAAAAATAGCCGTTGCCATCGAATTCTTCAGCTATTCGCCGACCCTCTACCTTGTCGACGTCGGCTATCACCACACGGCACCCATGAGCCGCTAATAATCGCGCTATACCCGCACCAATGCCGCTCGCCGCGCCCGTCACTATAGCCATCTTACCGGCCAAAGATCGCTGTTTATCCTGCATATTCATCACCTCTTTATGTGTCACGATCAGCCATAATGCTTGCCAACCAAGTCCATACTTTAAGTCGCCCCTCATCAGCTTCGAAAGAAACGATAGCTAACAAGGGCTTTAGAGCCTTTTAAGACAATATATAGCGAAGAAAGAGAACCTCATCGCCTATACGGCCTTCAGTGCGTTGGCCAGGTCTATCATTAAGTCATCTAAGGTTTCAATGCCAACAGACAGCCGCACCAAGCCATCAACAATACCAATTTCGTTGCGTATGGCCTCAGGAACCGCGGCATGAGTCATGATTGCTGGGTGCTCCACCAAACTTTCGACACCCCCTAGGCTTTCAGCAAGAGCGAACACCTCGGTACTTTCAAGAAAGGCAGTGGCACTGGCTAAACCACCCTTTAAGACAACACTAATCATGCCACCAAATCCATTCATTTGACGTTTTGCCAAATCGTGGTGAGGATGACTTTCAAGACCAGGATAATAAACTCTCTCAACTGCCGAGTGACTTTCTAAATAAGTCGCTATTTGTAGAGCGTTTTGGCAATGACGCTCCATACGCACAGCAAGAGTCTTTAGGCTCCGCAATACCATAAAGCTATCGAATGGACTCATGATGGATCCAATCGCATTAGATAGGTAAAACATTCGTTCTACTAAGTCTTCTCTACCTCGAGCACAGACTGCAACACCACCGATCACGTCGGAATGGCCGTTGAGATATTTTGTTGCCGAATGCACGACAATATCAAAACCAAAATCGAGTGGTTTTTGTACGTAGGGTGAGCAAAAGGTGTTGTCGCACACCGCTATCAAATTGTGTTTTTTAGCGAACTCACCAATAGCTTGCAGATCAACTAATTTGAGAAGCGGATTAGTGGGTGACTCTACCCAAATCATCTTAGTGTTCTCTTGAAGCGAGGCTTCCAACTTATCTAAATCACTCAGGTTAGCAAAGGTGAATGCTAAACCAGCAGAGCGCTTACGTACATTTTCAAAGAGTCTATAGGTGCCGCCATAGAGATCATCCATGGCAATCACGTGATCTCCCGAATCTAACATCTCCAATATAGTCGCTGTGGCGGCCATTCCTGACGCAAACGCAAAACCACCAGAACCATTCTCAAGAGCGGCAATACAATCCTCTAGGGCTTTTCTAGTCGGGTTATGGCTTCTGGAGTATTCATAACCTTTGTGCACGCCAGGACTCTCTTGCACATAAGTAGAGCTGGCATAAATAGGCGTCATAATTGCGCCTGTCGTTGGATCGGGTTGCTGGCCTGCGTGAATCGCCTTGGTTTCAAAACCCTTGTTTTTTGTGCTGTTTTTCATAGTCATCTCTAGTTTTTACTAATCTTTGTTCTGTAATGATTAATAAGGTCTACCTTGGTAATAAAGCCCACAAAGGTATCTCCATCGTAAATAATAGCAACCTTGCCTTGGGTTAGTGTATTTAGCAAATCCTCTTCTGAGGCCCCTACTGGCAGAACATCAAGATCAGTCACCATGAATTCAGTGACCAGCTGGGTAAAAGCATTATCGCTCTTACTCACATTAAATAGTAAATCTTCCTCGTCTAAAACACCGACAAGTCTTTCTCCATCAAGTACCGGAATCTGAGAAATATCGGATGCTCTCATCCTTTTATAGGCAGTTAGCAAGGTGTCAGAGACAGACACACTAATCATATCGCCCTGATCAGCACGACGGTTAATTAAATCGGTTACATCCCCAGCTGTCTCAACTTCCAATAAATCATTATCGTGTAGCCAAGATTTGTTGAATGCCTTTGAGAGATACTTATTGCCCGTATCACAAATAAAGGTGACTACCCGCTTGGGGCTAGTCTGCTTTTGGCACCATTTCACAGCACCCGCCACTAAAGTACCTGTAGATGAACCGCCCAGAACCCCCTCTTCTCTTATTAATATCTGTAAGGTTTGAAAAGCCTCTTTGTCGGTCACCACTTCTGCATCATCAAGTAAGTCGACGTTCAAATTATCTGGAATAAAATCTTCACCTACTCCTTCCACCAGCCAAGAGCCACCATCATAAGAAAATGATCCTTTAATAACGGCATCTGCAACAATAGATCCCTCAGGATCTGCGGCCACCATTTGAATATCTGGGTTCTTTTCTTTAAAGAACTCTGCTAAACCGGTGATTGTTCCTCCAGAACCTACACCTGCTACCATTGCATCGATATTACCATCCATCTGCTCCCAAATTTCAGGCCCAGTGGTAGTGCGGTGAATCATCGGATTAGCAGGATTAGAGAATTGGTTGGCTAAAAAGCTACCCGGCGTCTTAGCAACAATTGTTCTAGCTAAATCTTGGTAGTACTCGGGATGCCCTTCTGGCACGTCGGACCGAGTTAAAACAATTTCAGCTCCCAACCCCTCTAGATGCAGGATTTTCTCACGGCTCATTTTGTCTGGAATCACTAAAATAATTTTGTAGCCCTTAATAGCGGCTACCAGCGCTAGTCCGATTCCGGTATTACCAGCCGTGGCTTCAATAATAGTCCCGCCAGGTTTTAATTCACCTGACTTTTCTGCCTCCTCGATAATCGCCAGGCCCACCCGGTCTTTAATTGAGCCTCCAGGATTCTGTGATTCGAGTTTAACAAAGAGTTCGCAGAGGCCAGTATCAAACGCTGTGAGCTTTAGCATTGGCGTATTGCCAATCATCGATAAAAGAGATGTATGTACAGTCATTATTTTTCCCTTTACAGGGCTACAAGGCCCAAAATCAGTAAGTATCGGAGGTCATACCTATTTAGCGGCAAGAATATCACAAAACATTAACAATGAATCGCCCCTTTAGATGTAAAACATCATCATTCGTGCCAAATAATGAGGCTTTTAAATTACCCATCAAACCTCTTCAATTCGCACCAATTGGTTTACACTATTCAACCAATAACTACCTTATCGGACTCGACAGATAATGAATGAAGCTACCCAAACTGAAGTGGAAGCAGCGGTGTTTCGCCGCCTGCTGACCCATCTTGATGAAAACAAAGATGTGCAAAACATCGACTTAATGAATCTCGCGAATTTTTGCCGCAATTGCTTGAGCAAGTGGTACGTATCGGCAGCAGCAGAGCGTCAAACCGAGATCGACTATGAACAAGCACGGGAGGTTATCTATGGAATACCCTTTCAAGAGTGGAAAGCCAAATACCAAGCCCCTGCCACCGAGCAACAGCTCGCGCTGTTTGCTGCGCGTTCTAAAACGTCGGGTTAAATCGTTTTGGGTCTTATGAAGCCCCTAGTAAAAACCAATTTCGCTTATTTGAATATCGGCTTGATGGTTTCGACCATAGGCAACAATGCCGATGCTGCGTATCGAAGTAGGTACCGCAGCCTTTCTCAACCATGAACCAGAAGGCTTGAAATTCTCTAGGGGCAATCGAATTATTCGCCAATCTTCGGTAACGTCTAGGCCGGCCTGATAGTATTGCCACGGCAGCATAGTGCCTCTAGTACGCAGATGGATGTAGTACTTTTGGCCGTTTCCACGAACCTTAATGTAGATTCCTTGCGCATTCTTATCGACGCCTGATGCTAATTTGGTTCGCAGCTGAATAAAACCGCCGTTATTGGCGGTGCTAACATCACCTGTCATGTGTGCATAAGCTTCGCCATTATCACTGCCAAAGCTTGCTGATCCTTCAGATACACCTCCCATTACTTGATCGCTGAAATAGTCCCAGCGAACATCCGAGTTAGACTCAAAATTATCAATCATTATTTCCTCACCCTCAGAAGCGACCGACAGCGAACCTAAATGCATGACTAAGATACCGCAGATCAGATATTTTAACGTAGACATATGAAGCAATTCCTATCGTTGTTTGTACTGTGTTGGGCAATAGCCACGGCTAACACCGGGTGAACGCAATGCCAAATGTTTAGTTTTTCGACTTGTAACCCGCTTTCGCCACAAGCGAAAAGACCTGGCCTTCATCTCTGATCGCATAATATCAATGACGGCAGATTCACTGATCTTAAAGTTCATTTCGATGGCCTCAAAAGGAGTTCTATCCTCCCATGCCATTTCGACAATCCTAGAGAGCTGATCTTCACAAAACTGGTTACTTTTTCCCAATTAGACGTACCTTTTATCGCAAGTTGGTTAGATACGGCTACAACCGTTATTTGTACCAAACTAAAATATGGATTCAAACGTACCTTAGTCAGTTAATATACGTATCAGATCATGGAGCGGTAAGACACTGCGATCAATTTAAGGAGTTAGGCGCATGAAAAAAATCTATTTATGGTTGATTTTGGCGACGTTGGTCTCCTGCGGCGGAGGATCAAGCTCTTCGCCTGATCTACCTGTGATTGATTTAGGCGTCACGCTTCCAAGTGTTAGTACCTTTCCTGGTGTCAGCTGGGAGTCATATGCACCTACCGATGTTAATGTTGATAAAAATGGGATCGATCAGGCTTTGGATTATGCCTTTGAGACGGGTCGCAATACTCAAGGTGTCGTGATTATTCGCCACGGCGTGATTATAGGAGAGCGCTATGCCGATGGAGAGTCACAAGATAGCTTAGCAACCAGCTGGTCAACCGGAAAATCATTTACAAGTGCCCTCGTCGGGATAGCCGTAGATCAGGGTTTTATAGACTCTATCGACGTCCCTGCTGAGAACTATTTATCTCCCTGGATGAATACTGATAAGAGCGAAATTAGTATCAGAGCGATCCTAGAAATGCGCTCAGGTCTCAAAGAGGCTGAGGATGGAGATGCCAATATCTATTCTGGGGGTATCGGAGGCGACCAATTAGCCTATGCCTTGGCACGGACACCTGAGACAACCCCTAGAACGGATAATTGGGCATATCAAAATGCCGATTCTATGCTTCTTGCCGGGATCTTAGAGGAGTCTACCGGACAAAGTGTTCTTGATTTTGCGGACCTAAACCTGTTTTCAAAAATTGGTATGAAAGCTGATTGGTGGACCGATGAGTATGGTCATGCACTGACCTACTGCTGTATCGATACTACATCTAGAGATTTTGCTCGCTTTGGTCTTCTCTATGCTCGTAATGGACGCTGGTTAGATGAACAAATTATTTCAGAAAACTGGGTCAAAGAATCAACAACTGTTCCTGAAGGTACTAATAATTCTGGTTATGCAATGCAGTGGCGGGTTGAACCTTCAAAAGAGTATTTTTGGGCCGCAGGTTTAAATAGAAATAATATTTATGTCTTTCAAGACCAAGATTTAGTTGTCGTGAGAAACAGCCTATACACAAAAGTTGGGTCTAGCTCTGTAAGATCTGGTGATAATTATCATTTGACGCTACCACCATTGAGTTGGAGCGACTCGGAATTTTTATCTTACATTTACAATGCGATTAGCGATTAGCACTATAAATTCAAGGCTCCTCACATCCAAAAAACGTCGCCTTTCATGTTTTGGCCTACCTCTCTCCCATTAGTATTATTTCGTTATCATTATATTGTTTAAATATTCTCAGAAAGCCACTCTGCATAAACAAACTGTACGCTTGGGCGAGACATTGTGGCTTGTGCAATTCGCTTAACATTAGGGAACTCTTCGACACTAGGGTGCCCTCGTGTTGGATTTAACCAAGTAGTTAACATGAACAGATATATATCGACTGCGCTAAAGCATTTACCCAACACCCAGTCATTGTCACCAATCTGATCATCAATTACTTTCCAAGTTTCCCGTAGGCGCCTTATTCCACGCTTTTGTGCGCTCGCTTCGTCCGCAGCTATATCAACAAAACGATCCGGATAATAACTAGTTTGAAACGCAGTTTGTACAGAATTAGAAAAATACACTAATGTTTGCAAGTACAATCCTCGTGTTGCGTCATTAAGCTTGGGGGCAAGATTCGCTTCTGGGTGTCGGTCGCACAGAAATATGGCAATAGCAGCAGATATTCACGTTTTTAGCCAATGCCAGGAAAATGTTGCTCGTCAAAAAATCAGCAGATTAACTATGTCTAATCTCAGCCGGAGTCAGGCCGCTCCAGCGCTTAAAAGATCGACGGAAATTAGCCGCGCTACTGTAACCTAAAAGTATCGCCACCTCAGTCACTGGTAAATGAGTACCTTTTAAATACTCTAACGCTAAGCGGTATCTAACCTGATCAAGTAGCTCTTGAAAACGACAGCCTTCCTTTGCCAATCTCCTCTGCAATGTACTTTCACTCATATGCAGTTTCTTAGCAATTGAAGAACTTGAGGGGAAATCCAGTCTCGCACTGATGAGAATCTGCTTCACACGCTCACTGACCAAACCAAGTTGGCTGTCAGCCGAGGTGATCCGATCACACTCCCTTTGAAAAATATTCTGCGCCAAAGGATTGGACGTAGAGATAGTTGTTGCCAAGCCCTCCATACTGAACATAAGACCAGGCTTGTCCGACATAAACCTCACGTTCGAACCGAAGATAGAGGCATAAAGATCAGACTCACTGTCGTCGCTATAAGCGAGATCTAGACTCATAGAGACATTTGCCTCACCCGTTAAGATACGTACATTATTAACGACAGACGAGTAGAGCGTCTCCGCGTAAAATCTCTCCAACTGTCTAGGTAAGTGAGGTGCCTTTCCAACCAACACAACCCCATCATGGCTCGCCACTATTTCCATAGTCATACTCGGGAGTATGGCTTGATTATATTTAAGTAAAAGTTTCAGGGCATCGCCGACGGTGGCGCTGGTCATCAAGGCATAGCCCAGTATGCCTAATGCCACCATATTTAGCCTTAGGCCAAGCTTAAGCCCAAGCGTCTTATCCTCGGATAGTTTGATGGCATTACTGCAAATAGTGTCTGCTTGTTGCCTAGTTAAAAAGATCGGTTTGGACGAATCAATAAGCGTTAATTGGGTGGTTTTCAGTAAGTCATCTTCCCTAACGCCTTGCTCCCGAAGTAACCCTAAAAGCTCTGGTAGGATGATTCCATACATAACTAATACCTAATTGACGCCATCAAGGGCTATACTTGACGGCAATAGAGTCCTAATGTGATAGTAAATGAACCCCAAGTTGCGCTAATTTGAGCCCTTAAAAGGTCATCTGTCAACTACAATTGGTAATATCCTATAAAAATTATAATTTGGAGATCTGATAAGCATGGCAACCTACTCAATGATCCACCCAGAAAAAGGTGAGATAAACTATACCGACAAGAAGCGCTATCTTTGGCTTATCTCGATATTATTTCCGCTAATGCCGCTAATGAGTATTTATTGGTTCACACAATCGGGTATAGAGGCGCTGTTGGCTATTCCTTTAGCGATAAACTATATCCTTGTACCAGTACTTGATTGGGCTGTTGGAGCGGATACCAATAATCCACCGGAAGAGCTCGTACCCCAGTTGGAGGAAGACCGATACTACAGAATTCTCACCTATCTCACGGCACCAATGCATTTTATTATGTTAATAACTTTTGCATGGGTGGTAGGAACCTTTGAGTTAAGCCTTTTGTCGATACTGGTTGTTGCACTGGTGGCAGGAAGTTACAGCGGCATTGGTATCAATACTGCACATGAGTTAGGCCATAAAAATACCAAAATAGAAAAATGGTTAGCTAAAGTTGTTTTAGCCGTACCCGCCTATGGCCATTTCTCGGTTGAGCATAATCGGGGCCATCATGTTTTAGTCTCGACACCAGAAGACCCCGCTAGCGCAAGACTAGGTGAGTCCCTTTACGCTTTTGCTGTGCGTGAAATTTCAGGTACTTTTGTGCGCGGTTGGCAATTAGAGAAAGACCGGCTTACTAAATCGGGAAAGTCATTCTGGGGGCGTCATAACGAAATATTGCAATCATATGCCATTAGTGCCCTTTTGCAGGGTTCCCTAATCGTCTACTTCGGATGGATAATGGTACCTTTTTTAGCGATGCATAATTTTTGGGCTTGGTCTCAGTTAACCTTAGCCAATTATACCGAGCACTACGGTTTACTGCGGTCAAAGAAAGAAAATGGTAAGTATGAGAGATGCCAGCCTCACCATTCATGGAACGCTAACTATATAGTTAGCAATCTTATGCTATTCCACCTTGAAAGACATTCAGACCATCATGCCAATCCTTCTCGGCGCTATCAAAGTTTACGTAACTTCGACGACATACCAGAATTACCTAACGGTTATTTTGGTATGTATCTACTCGCCTATGTTCCATGGCTATGGTTTAAAGTAATGGACAAGCGTGTCTTGGCTTTACCCCATATTCAGGGAGATTTATCCAAGGTTAATATTTGCCCCTCTAAAAGAGAGAAGATCTTGGCTTCCTATGGGAACCCAAGCCAGGCTTATTAATATCTCAGAACCGACGCTGACTGTGTAAAAACAGTCAGCGCTCCTATCATTATTACCTCGATTAATCAGGCATAAAATGCCAAAGCGATCTGACCAAAACGAACCTGTTAAAGTCTGCGGTTTGCCTGTGTCTAACTTTACGAGTAAAGCACCAGCTGGCAACCCGACAAGAAGCATAAGCTAGCGAACTAATAACAGTCATAAGCTGTGCTAGTATTAAAATAAATACTTAGTATAAAAATAGTACTAATTTAAGCCTTAACCTTGTGCCGAGGAGGACATAAACGTGAGTGCATGTGAAAAGAAGACACTAGTATTTTCCAGCGGTGAGCCGGGCGAGCATCATTATTGTCAGTGGCGACCAGAACACCCTGTGGCATGGCTACATATCATGCATGGTATGTCTGAGCATGGCGCTCGCTACGCAGAATTCGCGGACTTTCTCTGTCAACAGGGCATTTTAGTGACTGCGGGTGACCACCGTGGGCACGGCCAGACAGGAAAAGCCATGGACAGTAGCTATCATATAGCTGACTCCAATGGTTGGGAACAAATGGTTGACGACCAGTGGCAGCTTCTTAATCATATTGAAGATCGACTGCATTTACCCTTTATTCTAATGGGTCACAGCATGGGGTCTTTTATGGCAACACGCTTTTGCCAAAAATATGCCCAACAAATTCCTGACGCCTTTAACCATAAGTTGTGCGGTTTAATTTTATCTGGGTCAAGTTATGACTCCCCAGCGTTGTTCAAAAGTATCTCACACTTCGCCCATTTTGAACGCTGGAGGCTAGGCCTTCGAAATCCTAGTAATGTTTTGGAAAAGCTCTCCTTTGGCTCGTTTAATAACGCCTTCAAGCCAAACCGTACCCCCAGTGATTGGTTGTCACGAGATGAAAAAATCGTTGATGACTATGTGGAGGACTATTACTGCGGAGCCCCCCTTTCAACCCAATCTTGGTGCGACTTTCTTGCGGGCATGGCTGATTTGTCGAGCCCAGATACTATGGCCTTGATCGATAATGCGCTACCAATCTATTTGATATCTGGCGCTCTTGACCCAGTGGGCAAGAAAGGAGCGGGCGTTGAGAAGTTAAAGAAAATGCTACTTGAGGCTGGCATCAAAAGAGTCGATTTGCGTCTGTATCAAGACGCCAGACATGAAATTCTCAATGAAACCAACAGAAGCGAGGTATTTAACGACCTACTAGTATGGGTAGCCTCGCTCAAATCCGAACTTTGATTGTCAATTCATGAGTTTACCCTTAGCATATTTATGCGGTATCAAGTAATCTGACAGATTCAGTACACAGATAAAAAGGACTTTAAATTTTGGACGTCATAGCTAAGGCCATCGGCAAATCAGTTCAGCCGATAACGAGTCTCACACAATTGATTGAGACCCTTAAAACCACTCCATCAGGCCAATTTGAATCTGTAGCGCAACATCTATCTTTAACAAAAACTGACGTATTGCCTTATGCGACTTTTTCATCTAGCAGCCACACTCGAAATTGTTTAGAACTAAATGAGCGTTTTGAACTGATCTTACTATGCTGGGAGCCCGGCCAGATGACGGGTATTCATGACCATGGAGGAGAAGAATGTTGGGTGTATTTCATGGACAGTCTGTTTGAAGAAATAATCTACGAACGAAGCCAATCTCAAGTTAACCAAACGCAGTCAAAGACAGCTACTAACGGATCTGTTAGCTATATGTCCGACTTTTTGGGTGTCCATAGTTTAAAAAATACAGGCAATAGAAGAGGTTTTTCGCTACATTTATACGCAAAACCCATTAGATCTTGTAATGTTTTCAATACTTTATCTGGCACATTTGAAGAAAAGAAAATGAGTTACGATACTCAGATCCAGGTCAGTTAGACGATATTTTGTTTATGGCTTTAACCTTTAACTGTAAACTATGAAGCATGACTGATTTTAGTTTTTTTATAAGCCTTTGGGCCGCTGTTGCGCTACTCGCCTGTATTTACCTGTTCTTTATCGATGCTCCATATGGTAGGCACATCCGAGATGGATGGGGACCGAAGATATCAGCTAGGTTAGGCTGGATTCTAATGGAGTCTCCATGCGTAATTCTAATGATAGTCTATGCGCTAACTGTAAGAGATCAATTAGATACTATTCATGAAATCTTTTTGTTGATCTGGCTAACCCATTATATTCATAGAGCATTTATATACCCATTTGTTATCGGCATGAGCAACCCTAAAATGCCATTTAGCATTGCACTAACTGCCTTCTTCTTCAATATAACCAACGTTAGTATTCAAGCTTTTGGTATATTTTATTTTACTCAATACTCTTCTGATTGGATGCAAAGCACTCCATTCATTATCGGCATCTTACTTTTTGTTTTAGGCATGTTAATCAATATAAGGTCTGACTACGTTATTGCTGCGCTAAGAAAGGAGAAAGGCCCTGGCTATCATTTGCCGAATAAATTTTTACATAAGTACGTTGCTTCACCTAATTACTTAGGGGAAATCATTGAATGGACTGGGTGGGCTCTGCTTACTTGGAATATTTCTGGTGTTGTATTTCTTCTATGGACTATTGCCAACTTACTGCCTCGTGCTGTATCTAATCTCCGGTGGTACCGAGAGAAATTTGAGGACTACCCAACAAGCAGAAAGGCGCTCATTCCTGGTTTGATCTAAAGAAGATTGTATTCCTCTAATTGTTTTGCCGTATCTATAATTGATACCTCTGCGCTCATAGGGTTCCACCCTAATAAATCTTTTGCTTTTGTGCTTGAGACATCCCTTCTTCGGCCAATCATTGGGATCATCAACGCTAAATCCTTCCTGAAGTAGGCAAATATTTTCATAAACCATTTGGGGAACACAAGCTTAGGCGTTTTGCTAAAACCCGCTTCTCTAAGAATAGATGCAACCTCATGAACCCATAGTTCTTTTTCTGAAACAATAATTCTCTCACCATCGCTTTGCGTATTTTTCATCGCAAGGATATGAGCCGAGGCGACATCTCTTACATCAACAACCCCAATATGAATCTTGGCTGTGCCAGGCACTGAACCACTAATCATATTTTGCACTAAAGAATTTGAAGTCCCTATATCTTTAGATAACGATGGGCCCATCACTAAAACAGGGTTTATAACTGTTAGACCAAACTCAGGGCTTTCTGCTTTCATAAAATCCCAGGCAGCTAGTTCCGCCATGGTTTTACTTTTTGCATAAAAACTAATTCCTGATTTTTCGTGGTTTGACCAGTCCTCTTCACTAAAGGACTCTTGCATTGCATCTAAGCTTTCATGCACAGCTGCAAAAGAAGACGTTAAAACCACTTTTTTGACATTATGCTTACATGAAAATTTTAGAGCTCTAAGTACCCCTTCAACCGCAGGCTTTACAAAAAACTCTTCGCTTTCCTCGGTCAAAACAAACGGTGATGCGACATGCAAGACATAATCACAAGTGGCAATAGCATTATCCCATCCACTATCACTATTAAGATCTACTTCAAATAAGGTCAAATGCTCAGTAGAGGTGTTATGTGACAATAGCGACCCTAGGACCTCACTTTCTCTATCTAATGACCTGAGCGTCCCGTTGACGGCATAACCTTGACTCAACAATTGCTGAACGCAATGCAACCCGATAAAACCCGTGGCCCCTGTCACTAAAACTTTTTCCACCAAAGCGCTCCAATTGCAAAAACAACGTCAATATTTCTCAAATGACACATAGATTTTATAAAGGATTAGTCAGTATTGCACCCGTAAAAAGCACAAATACACGATTTATGTGGGGGTTTATACCAAAATCGCGCCCCAACGCCCATTTACGTAGTTGTTCAAAAATTTCAGATTAGAGGAGCAAGTAATCTTTAAAGGGAAGCTACGTCTTTCCAGACACTGTCGGCGGTAAATTCTAGGGAAACTACAAACTCGTATGCCGTCCAGTTCTCAATCATGCTTAGCAGATAACGTCCGTCAGACTTTAGATATAAGTGATAACGCTGCCCAACGCGAGGTACGAAGTTGTAAGATGAATTGTAAACAAGCTCATTTAAGTCCGCGAGCCGTCTTATAGAATCGTATTCTCTATTTAAGAGTTCAACGGCATTCTCGAAATAGTTCTTAGTTAAAGATCCTCGCTCTGAAAGGAATAAAGCAGTATCAGGCAATACGATAGAGGGCGAACTAGAGGTTGTTCCATACGGTAACAGTGCTTTTTTTAAACTAGTCATTCCAAATACCCAATAAATTAAAAACTCGCATACTTTACGTTATCACTAATCCCTTTAGACCACTAAAAAAGTCGAATCACAATAATCTTTTACACTCCACCAACGTTTATAAGATAAATCAGAAATCCCTAAACAGAAAACTAAACGTCACAGGTTAAGCGGCCCCACCTCATACATAGTCTCACTATTATCTTAATAAAAATAAAGATAAAGATATTAATGTTCGCGTTGACTTAGATGTCTACTTTATTTGGGTACGCCTTTTTGTCGATCAGGAAAAATAAAAATGAACAGCCTATCAATCTGGCCTTTAATAAAAATTAATCGCTGAACTTACAAGGATGGAATAGATAATCTTCTGACATTTCATACACTTTCTAGAATTTTTGGATAATTAAGTTACATTGGGTTTCACTGCTGATTTTCCAGAGATATATCACCGTCAAATATAGTCTGTATTAACGTTTGGTTTTCTGTACCCCATTTGCACCAAGAGTCCAAAACTGGACTTAGCGAATTACCGAATGGAGTCAGAGAGTATTCAACTTTAGGAGGAATAACATCAAACACTTTACGGTCAATCAATTGATCTCTCTCCATTTCCCGTAGCTGCTTAGTTAACATTTGCTGGGTAATGGGCGATAAAATTCTTTTCAATTCTCCAAATCTGAGGGGGCTACTGCGTAAGTTGTAGATGATAGATATCTTCCACTTGCCGCCGATCAGCTTTAAGGAATTTGTAATTGGATTGTTAAGTTGCTTGGCCATAGTCTGTATTTATATACCAGTATGATTAATTTGTCTACTTGTTAAAATCACCCTAGTCGATATATCATACTGTACAAGGCAACAATAAATTAAAAATGTAACTTTCCTACCTTTTCCAGGGAGACAAAAGTGCCATCGAGCAACAACAATCCGGTTATCAATTTTCTAAAGCGGGTCTTGAAGATTGAAGCAGAGGAGGTTAAAGCCACCCTAAGCGCATTTCTTTTTGTCGCTGTGTTGATGTCCGCCTACTATATCCTTCGGCCAGTGCGTGATGCCATGGCAAGTGACTGGACGGATGCCGAAGTTAGCTGGTTGTGGACTCTCAACTTTTTCATCAGCACCGCGGTTGTTACAGTTTATGGACTGGCCGTTTCGCGTTTTCGTTTCCGAATTTTAGTACCCGCTATGTATGGTCTTTTTGCGTTATCGTTTGTGGCTTTTTACGTACTAGCGTCGACCTCTGGCGATCGAACATTAGTTGATAAATCATTTTATGTCTGGGTTAGCGTATTTAGCCTTTTTCACATTTCAGTATTCTGGAGCTTCATGTCCGACCTCTTTAACAAAGAGCAGGCGGGCAGACTCTTTGGGATTATTGCAGCCGGCGCCAGTGTAGGCGGCATTATTGGCCCTTCTATACCTTCGTTTTTCTCAGCATCGTTGGGCACAGATAACCTCATGCTAATAGCCAGTCTTATGCTATTGGTCCCGATACCGATCATCTTCTATTTACAATCACTGAAATCATCAGATTTGCGCAATAACGACGTGATCTTAAATAACCCCGCTGCGAAAATTGGCGGTAATCCCTTTGCGGGATTCAAAATGTTTTTCTCAAACCCTTATTTATTAGCCATCGGCTTATTTATTTTTCTGTATACCGGCATCAGTTCATTTGTCTACTTCGAATTAAAAAACCTGCTGAGTGAATTCAGTCGCGTGGAACGAACCGCAGTTTGGGCGCAAATGGATCTAGCTGTAAATATACTGTCCATCGCAACAGGATTATTTGTTACTGGCCGTATCGTAGGAAGATTTGGTATGCCCATTACTATCGCACTGATTCCCGTACTAATCTGTGGCGGTTTGCTTATTCTCGCGATTTCACCTTTTATAGGGGCCGTCGTCGCATTGCAAATAATACGGCGTGCTGGCAACTACGCCGTCACCAGACCCGCTCGCGAAATGCTGTTTACTCGCGTTGACCGCGAAACTCGCTTTAAGGCAAAACCAGTAATTGATATTGTCGCCTACCGCGGAGGAGACATGTTGATGGCCTGGTTGTTCACCGGGCTAACACAAGGTCTTGGTTTAGGCTTGGCAGCTGTCGCTGTCGTAGGGGCAGGTATAGCCGCCCTGTGGTCGCTAGTGGGCATCTATCTTGGTCGCTGGTTTGAACGAGATGACGAAACAGCAGGATGACTGGTCAAAAGCGCTAATCACAGCGACATACAAGTTGTGACTGGCATTATTTAATGAACACGCTGTAATGCCGTTTAATTTATCGGCGTTATGTTTAACAAACCAAAGAAGATAACGGAACATCACAATGAAATATTTTTCTATTATTACAATTTTGGCACTTTCCCTAGGTTTCACAACTTTAGTTGTCGCAGGTGACAGCACTGACAACGCACCACAAGACACTCAATCCAGACTGAAATACACCGAATTTAATAGGATTGGAAACCCTGCAGATGTACTAGAAGTAAAGGAAGATAGTGCGCGGGCGTTAAAAAGTGGTGAAGTCAGAGTCAGAGTATTGGCATCCCCAATTAATCCATCCAACTTATTACAGATTGCAGGGAAATACGGCGTTCAGCCAGTGTTACCCTCCACACCAGGTAGTGAAGGCGTCGGTCGGGTGCTAGAAACGTCCGCAGAAGTAAACCATTTAACGGTGGGACAGCTGGTACTTCTTGTTGGCGGTGGAACCTGGCGAGACGAAATAGTCGCCCCAGCATCAGGCTTTCTTCCCTTACCCAATCTTGGGCCTCTTGATTCTTCGATGATTGAACAGCTGTCTATGTCGGCGGTTAACCCAATCACTGCATTGCTCATGCTGACATCCTTTGTCGATCTTAAAGAAGGTCAATGGATTGTGCAGAGCGCAGCGAACTCAGCCGTGGGTAGTTACGTTATCCAACTTGCAAAGCAACGAGGTATAAAGACAATCAATGTTGTCCGCCGTGAAGGCCTAGCCGATGACTTGATAGCAAAAGGTGCGGATGTAGTGTTAATCGACGGTCCCGATCTTGCTGCGCAAATTGCCATTGCAACTGATAACGCCCCTGTTGTATTAGCTCTCGATGCAGTAGGCGGTGATACCTATACTCGACTAGCAAATAGCCTCGGCTATGGCGGTACTCTCGTTGCTTTTGGTGTCCTATCTGGAAAACCCGCGATTCTTAATACAGGGATGACTATTTTCAAAGACCTTCGTACACGTGGGTTTTGGCTTGCTAAGTGGTACGAAACGGCTGACATGCAAGCTAAGCAAGCTGCCTTCGGGGAAATCATTCCCCTGATTGCGATGGGTGTTTTAAAAGCCGATGTTGACTCACGTTTTACCGTTGATGAAATCAAACAAGCAGTCTCCCGCGCGGCTCAAGGTGGTAGAAATGGCAAGGTGCTTATTGTGCCAAACGCCGACTAACCTAGGTTAGTGGCGGTATTCAGCGGCCTCGTTGAATACCGCCAAAAATCTGCTACCCCGACATCACAGAAAGTAGACCGTATCTAAATTCACTCATTTTGATCCAATTGCTCTACGAGGGGAGCCATCTTATCGATCAAGTCTGTAAGTTCGGGTTTATGTTGGCGAATTTCATCAACCGTAAGACCATGCAATTCATGGGGAAACACTAACCATTCATCGGTTTCGTAAAGGAAATAGTCTGGGGCATTCCCCGTCTTATTATTTTTCGGCTTGTAATAGGGGGTGGCGATACGAATGTTTGGCGTATTTTTTTTACAAGCCTTTTTTAAATCGTCTATTGCCTGCTGAATAGATAAACCAGTGTCATGGACATCATCGACTATTAGCAGTGAATCTTCTGATTCGAGTTGACGGATAATATAACTAAGCCCATGTACTTGGACCTTTTTACTACGCTCAGCAATTCCAGTGTAGGATGAGGTGCGAATGGCAATATGGTCTGATTCAACGCCCAGCACGTCAAGAAATTCTTGCACTGCGATGCCAATAGGTGCGCCACCCCGCCAAACACCCACAATATAGTTAGGACGATAGCCGCTCTGGAAAATATCCCATGCCAAACGATAGGAGTCTTCAAGTAGCTGTTGGGCTTGAATATAGCGCTTTTGCATTATTTTATTCCAGATCAAGGCTTTTATTAGCTTTCAATATTATCATACTCAATAGTTAGCGAGTATTGCCATGCTCGATTATCACTTTAACTGGGTCAGGCTTTGGTAAAAAAAACCCCGAACAAAATCTCTGTCCGAGGTTGCTTTTCAACGACTCACTCTAGAAGTCCAATCCAAAACGAACCATCAACTGACGAGGCCCAATAAGCTCATCACCCGTTGCTCCAACACCAAAAACATCGGTAAAGCGAGCATTGATACCGTCTTCATCGGTAAGATTTTTAGCAACAAGCTCTGCACGCCAGCTCTCCCCAGAACCGGGATAAAAGCCGACCACTAAATCAAGAACGTCATAGCTAGGCACTATATCGGTGTCAGCATTATTAAAGATGCGGTGTTTGAAGTCTCCACGGTAGGTATATTGCAACGTACTGCGCATTTGACCCCAGGCTTCAAGTTCCTTGGTCCAGCTAAGTGATAGGTTTCCTGTAAAGCTTGGTGTCTTAGCCAATTCATTCCCATTTACATTCTGAATTTGCTCAGCTCGGGCGATCTGAATCTCATCACTGAAAAGTCCAAATCCTTGTCCTAACAGAGCATTACCTGCCGCTTCTGACTGGACGTTATCCAAGGCAAGATGATTTGAGGTGATTTCAGTATCTAACCATGCCATGCGGGCATCGAAGATAAGTGAATCCGATAAAAACGCAGAAAATTCTAATTCTGCGCCGAAAATTTCTGATTCTGGAATATTGCCTACACCACCATTAAAGACCTCAGGATCGGTAGCTTGGTATTGCAGGTTTTTATAGTCGTAATAAAAAGCAGCGGCATTCAAACGCACTCGTCCATCAGCCAAATCAGTTTTCAGACCAACTTCATAGGCATTAACAATCTCTTCATTAAAAATTGGTAGCACTACAATTGGCGCTACCGCAGCTTCAGTGCCGTAGGTTAGATTAGATCCCCCTGGTTTGAACCCTTTGGTAAAGGAGCCAAAGAGCATGGTCCTGTCATTAATATCATGCTCAACCACTAAACGTCCGGTGACTTTATCGCTTTCGATCTCTAGAATATCTGTGCCTTCTCGACCGTAATAGTTGGTCACTGAACTGTAAACTTCATCTTCTGTATAGCGCAGACCGAACACGGTGCGCCAGGCATCGCTGAAATTCCAGGTTCCCTGTGCATAAAGAGAGGTTGAGTCACGCTCCGGTTTTGAGTCAGAGATGAAGCCTACATCTCCACCATAGGCATAAATAGTGTCAACGGTAAACGGATCAAATGTACCATCAAACCCGAAATCAAGGCGCTCAAGAATACTGATCTCAACTTCTGTATCTAGATAAAATACACCAGCCACCCAATCAAGTTTCCCAAATAGAGGCTCGGAGGAAACCAAGTTTACTTCTTGAGTAATGGTTGTCTGTTTGTTGGTCTCAGGATCGTAAGAGCTAGGAAGTTGGGCAAACGGCGGAAGGAAATCCATATCATTACGGTCATTGTCACGACGAATTAAAATATCATCGTCTTGATAACTAGTTAAAGACTTAACACTAAATGTTTCAAAATCCCATTCCAATACGGCACTATATAACTGTGATTCCAGCTCGTATTCGGCGATTGAGTTTTGACGAAGTTCTCTCGCACCTGGGGTTGGATCTAAAAGACCTTTCTGTGCGGCACCATTGCGGTCTTCGTCAAAGTACTGCGCCGTAAAATTGGCGCGAAAATCATCTGAAGGCTCGTAGAGCACTCTCACCCGTGCCGATAGACTGTTGGCATCATCAAGGTCTTGCCCGAGCGTTAGGTTCTCGGTGAACCCATCGCGGGAGTTAGATATCATAGAGGCTCGCATTGAGACTGTTTCACTGAAAGGTATATTCACTGCACCACGCGCTTTAACCAGGTTGTAATCACCCACAGTGAGATCAGCGGACCCAAAAAACGCATCAGCAGTAGGCGCTTGCGTTATTATATTAATAGCACCGCCGGTCGAATTTTGGCCAAACAACGTTCCCTGAGGACCCCTTAAAACCTCGATTCGCTCCAAGTCCAAAAAGTCGGTTTGCAGTGCGAAAGGTGACGCCACATAAATTCCGTCTAAATGATAAGAGACTGACGGATTAGCAATAGCGTTCTGGTTAGCTTCGTTACCGACACCCCGAATGGTTATAACGGTCTTAAAACCTTCATTCTTCGCAATATTAACACCTGGAGCGATTGCACTAAGGTCGACAAAAGAAGTCACTTGACGGGCATCTAGGTCTCGGCCAGTCAAAACCGTAATCGCTTGGGATAAATCCTGCAGATTCTCACTGCGTTTTTCGGCAGTTACTAAAACCTCTTCGAAAACAGGTTTAGAGTCTTGAGCAGAAATATTTACTGCCAGTGAAGCTGCAATTGCGATACTGAGCGTTTTAACAGCAAGATAAGAATACTTCATGTTGGATACCTATTAAGTGTTATATGAAATGGTTTTTGTTCGACCCAAATTAACGCATTTTAGGATCGCTAAACAGTTCTATGTAGTATTTAGGTGCGTTTTTTTAGATATTGTATGCGTAACTCTCTCTAGAAACTAGCATTGTTAAGTAACGCAATTTGCTTGGCATAATACAATGAAATGTCCTGACCTTATTTGTTACGTTACTCACTAGCTATATGGCTGTATGCTGAAGTATCATTTGGTCCAAAGTGGCATTTTTAATGCCCTCTGACGTTAAGAGACCATTATTAATACGAAAACTAAGCAACAAATGGACTGTATATGAACGGATTTTTGGAAAGCTTATTTAAGCTACAGGCAAATGGGACGAATGTAGGTACGGAGGTGTTGGCAGGCTGCACTACCTTTATAACCATGGTCTACATTATTTTCGTTAATCCACAGATGATGGCTGCAAGCGGCATGGATCAGGGCGCTAGTTTTGTTGGCACTTGTTTAGCGGCGGCTATAGCCTGCTTTGTTATGGGTTTGTATGCCAATTGGCCGGTGGGTATGGCCCCTGGAATGGGCCTAAATGCATTTTTCACATATACGGTTGTTGGCGAGATGGGCTACAGCTGGCAAATTGCGCTGGGAGCTGTCTTTCTAGCAGGCATCATCTTTGTGGTCATGAGTGTTACGCGTCTTCGGAGATGGATGTTAGACAGTATTTCTCTAAATTTACGCATTGCTATGGGTGCTGGTGTCGGATTATTTATCGGATTCATAGGTCTTAAAAGTGGCGGAATTATTATCCCTAACGAAGCAACTTATCTGTCGCTGGGCGATTTTACGCAACCACAAACATTGCTCGCTGGTCTTAGCTTTTTGAGTATTGCTGTTCTTTCGATCCGTCGCGTTCCTGGCGCAATCATTATAGGCATCCTGGGTATTACCAGCATCGCCATCTTAATGGACCTAGTGCAGTTTAATGGTCTGGTTGCACCACCGCCAAGTTTGGCACCAATCCTTATGCAATTAGATATTATTGGCGCATTTGATGTCGCGATGATTAGTGTAATCATTGCATTTTTGTTCGTTAATCTATTCGATACCGCCGGCACTTTGCTGGGGGTGGCTAACCGGGCTGGCCTGATTGATGAACAAGGTAATGCAAACAACCTGGACAGAGCGTTGAAAGCGGACAGCAGTTCTAGCGTGTTAGGCGCATTTCTTGGTTGTCCACCGGTAACGAGTTATGTCGAGAGTTCTGCGGGAGTCGAAGCGGGCGGCCGAACAGGTTTGACGGCAGTTGTTGTCGGCAGTTTGTTTTTGCTAGCCATCTTCTTCTCACCCTTAGCTGTAATCGTGCCAGCCTACGCTACCGCAGGAGCTTTAATTTATGTAGCTATACTCATGTTAAGCGGTATGGAAGCACTTGATTGGTCTGATATGACGGAAATATTGCCGGCATTGGTAACCATCATTATAATTCCTTTGTCCTTTTCAATTGCCAACGGCATAGCGCTAGGTTTTATTACTTATGTCGCCGTAAAGTTTTTTACAGGTAAACATGCCGACATCACATTGGGTGCTTGGTTTCTTGCGATTATTTTCTTGGCTAAACTTACCTTTCTTTAGCCAGAGTTAAAATGAATATCTTGGGTGTTTCTAAAAAGGATATTACTAGTATCTCTTTAAATCTCTGTACACCAGTAGATACTAATGGATTGATCTTTGGCCGGGACGGCACCGCCCGAATTAACCAATTAATATTTTTTAATCACAGGCAGAATCAAATATGACAATTTATCCTTGGAGTGGTGCACCTTATTATTAGCTATCAGCCATTCCATCTCATCGTAATTGTTACCACCGGTATTTAAGTTGCGATCCCAACGGGGAAAGTTTGAGCTGGTAATTTCCAAGCGTATCTTATGGCCTTTGGCAAAATAATTACTGCTGGCACGCAAATCCAAACGGATTTCATACAATTCTCCAGGTGTCATCAATTCCACTTTGGATAAGCTTTTACGGTAACGCATGCGCAAAGCACCTTCCTGAACATTAAAGGCTCTGCCATCGGGGTACACATCCACTAATTTGGCTGTGAAATCCGTGTCTGTCGCCGAGGAAGACACCCACAGCACCACATCAATCGAACCGGTTACTTCTATACCCTCGCTCAGCGCTTCGGAGGTATAAACCAACACATCATTGCGTAATTCAATCTCTGATTGATCGTACCCCCCCGCTTCGCTGTCACTGCCCGTACAGCAAGAGTGCCCACCTAAAGAGGGCACCGGATGAGCTGGATCATAAATAAAACTATCTACATTGGATTTCTCTGGCGCTTTTAGACTAAGCACACCATCGCCGTGACGGCTATTGGCACTGCCTTGCCCCTGCAAATACCATTTTTGATAAGTCGTATCTTTTGGTGGCCAAACATCACTTTGTCGCCACTCATTTTTTCCCATTAGGTAATATTGCACTTTGGGCATATCGGTAATGCCATTCTTTTTACCTTTAAGCCAGTAATCATACCAGCGCAATTGGATATCTAACCAAGGCAAGCGAGCATCGCCCAACTCTCTTTCACCGACAATCGTATTTTCTGTGGCTTCCGTGTAACCACAATGTGTTGAAGGACCTATGATCATAAATTGATTATTTTCCGCTACTTTGCTCTGGGCGTTTTCTCGGAATGCATTAAACATCTCTGTGGTCTCTTCCGGGCCATAGTCATACCAGGAATCCATAAACAACGCAGGCACGTTAAAGGTATCGGATGCTCGGGCAAAATCCAAATTGCGAAAGTACTCGCCATCCGGAGGGCTGGTGACCCATTTCCTATAGTCAGTAGGGGGAATGCCGGCTCTGTCCAGCAGGCTATCAATGGGTAAAGTGGGTAAAAGAGTCAAATAATGCTCAAAATCAGCTTTAGGTTTCATATCATAATTTTCGGAAGCTGAAGAACGAAACCATGTTTGTCTGTCAACATGCGTCGGTGGCCCATAAAAAAGTTTAGTGCCCTCAGTAGAAAACCAACCTGCTGTTTGGCCTAGTTCGAATACACCACCACTAAACGCTTGCCACGCTCTGCCGGGCTTGTACCAACCAGATGCCGCAGACATAGGCATCGCAACAACATGGTTAGGGTGTTTAACGGCAGACACCACTACCTGAGATTCACCCAAATAGGAGCATCCCTCAGTCCCCAGTTTGCCACTCGACCAGGGTTGGGTTGTCAACCAATCAATCGTATCGTAACCGTCTTCACGGCGCTTGGTCGCAACCACGTACTCTCCTTCCGACTCGAAACGCCCGCGGATATCTTGAACCGCGATGACATAACCTCGTTTCACTAACTCCTCGAGTAAGGGGTAACCATTAACATAACCATTTTTACTGTAGACCGTTCGAACTAATATCACGGGCAGTTTTTCTTTTGCTCCTGCCGGAAAATACAAATCGGTTGATAATTTGACTCCGTCACGCATGGAGATCATATGGCTTTTTTCCAATTTGATTTCATAGGCTTCAGAAAAAACCAGCGAGGCTAAAATGAATTGTACAAATATAGCTAAAAGCATTTTACTTAAACAGATCATTTTCATTACAACTTTCCTTTTAAAATATTGAGTGAATTATGCTATAGCCTTCTATCAAATCACCACTCATAGTTAATTTTAGGGGTTGTACAAAGTCTTCGCAATGAGGCCACTACTCCAAACAACCTTGAAACATTGGTTGGCGCACTTGCCCCGAACTCGCCGTTCGAACGGTTCGTTTAGCCGCATAACTATAATCATAATCATAATCATAATCATAA
>JAPKEJ010000037.1 GCA_028822155.1 Porticoccaceae bacterium | reverse complement strand
CGTGCTCACTCGACGCTGTTAGTGTTGAGGTCAGCGGTTCGATCCCGCTAGGCTGCACCAATTTAAAGGGTTAGAGGCATAGTGCTTACTGACTGTACAAAAACCACACAAAAATCGGTACAAAATTAGATTCTTATAGTGACGCTTTCAAAGGGTAGATCATCGGGGTTCATGTAATCTACTGTTCTAGTGATTGATTCGTGTGCCATAATATCTTGAATCTGCTCTTTTGAGTTACCTGAATTTTTTGGTAATGTCGGGGTGGTCAGTTATCCGACAGGAGATCGTGTATGCACTACCAAATCGCTCGTGGCATCATCGGGCTGACCCTCACCCTTACCCTGAACATGTGTCTCGTCCTGTCTCAAGCGCACGCCCATGGTAAGGCCGAACCGCTGGTTCCAACGCCCGCAAGCCTGCAGCGGGATATGGTGTTTCCTAACACCGCGGACTATCTGGTACTCACGGCCGATCTGCATACACACTCCGTGTTTTCTGACGGACACGTGTGGCCTAATGTGCGCGTTGAGGAAGGCCTGCGCGACGGGCTGGATATTCTCGCGATAACGGAGCATCTCGAATGGCAACCACATCGTGCAGACCTGCCGAACCCGGACCGGAACAGGGCCTATGCCATCGCCCGAGAGGCGGCGACCGATGAGCCTATCCTGGTCATTCCGGGTGTTGAAATAACTCGCGAGTTGCCAACAGGACATATCAACGCGATTTTTGTCGAGGACGCAAACCCGTTGGTTCAGGTGGATGCGGGCGCCGATGATGCAGCGGGCATGGCGGCGGGTCTGGATGCTTTGCCTGACTGGGGGTCAGAGCGCGAAGTCATTGAATACTACGTCAGGACGGGTCTATGGGCGGCCGATGCCGCCGTCAGTGCTGCTAACGCGCAGGGTGCGTTTTTGTTCTGGAATCACCCATCCTGGTCTGAACAGGCCCCCGATGGCAAGCCGCCGGTATCACCGCAGCACCAGCGCTGGTTTTCGGAGAAGCTGCTGCACGGCATCGAGGTGGTCAACGGCGTCTCGTACTCGCCGGAATCCTTTCAGCTTGCGCTTGACAATGATCTCGCGTTGATCGGCACCTCGGATGTGCATGATCTCATTGACTGGGATTACCCGCCGGCGCTGGGTGGTCATCGTCCGGTAACGCTTGTCTTCGCTGCATCTGCACAGATGGCTGCGGTGCGCGCTGCGCTGTTTGCAAAGCGAACTGCGGTCTGGTTTCAGGACACCTTGCTGGGACGGCAGTCGGAGCTCGCCCCGTTGGTGAAGGCGAGCATTGTTGTAACGTCGGCGCACTATCTTCCGGAAACTACACTTGTTCAGGTGCGTCTTGAGAACCGCTCGAGCGTGCCGTTCCAGTTGAAGAATCTTTCGGATTTTGGCGACCAGAACAACCCAGGCTCCGTGACTTTACCGGCGCTTGGTGCGCTCACCCTTGAACTGGCGACAGGTGTGCGCCTTGCGGAAATTAGCTGGCCAGTAAGGGTTCTTAACGCCTATACGACGCCCAATACGCAGCTGGTAATCACGCTCAGCAGCCCGGTCACAGATGCAGAGTAAGACTCAGTGATTCGGTGTCAGCAATCTCAGATCTATTTCAGTACCGGCAGGCCCTTGAGATACATCTAGGTTCATGTAATCAGGCCCAAGGATGAGCGCACTCCGTCACCAAGGGCCAGGTAGCAAGGCCGCGGCTTTAAACTTCATAATAAAACTTACCTACAAAACAAACGGAGTAGGGCGACACACAATAGTGGGCGCAGAGGCAAAAAAGGCACTTTGCGCTATAAATCAATTGCTTAGTTCGTGTTCACTCAACGCTCGCAGTGCTGAGGTCAGCGGTTCAATCCCGCTAGGTGCCACCAAAACGAATCCCTCGTCCGGAAGTGCGGGTTTTTTTGTTCTGGACAATGTTTGACTTAGTTATTACTCTACTTTTTTGCACGTGTCATAAATTAAATTAAATAAAATAGGAAGAAGGCTGATTTGATTAATCAATTTTCGAAAGATAGTTGTCTACTGCTAATCGACGTACAAAGAGGGGTTGATGTGTTGACCCATTGGGGCGGTGAGAATGGTCGCAGAAACAACCCTGAAGCTGAAAGCAATATGCTGGCTCTGCTATCTGAATGGCGACAAGCTGGGTTGCCGGTTGCCTGGACTTTACATGATTCTCGAGAGGCCGCTTCTCCATTGAAGCTTTCTGAGGCTGGCGGTAAGTTAAAGCCGGGTTTTGAAATTGCTGCCAGTGATATAGTCGTTGAGAAAGATGTAAACAGTGGTTTTGTAGGAACATCTCTAGAGATTCTATTGCGCAGAGCGGGTATTCAACGATTGGTGGTAGTCGGATTTTTCACCAACTTTTGTGTTGAAACCACCATTAGAATGTCTGGAAATCTGGGGTTTGATACTTACCTTTTGCCCGATTGTTGCGCAACGACAAATCGCGTAGGACCTGATGGCACAGACTATGATCCGGATTTGGTGCATTCAATGACGGTGGCCAATCTGCATGGTGAGTTCTGCACTGCGCTTGAGATTAATCAAACGCTAAGTCTTATTAGAGGCGATTTAACGGATGCCGATCGCTGCCAGGGCAACGAATAAAAGCCGAGCGGATAAACATCAAAATTTGTATTTCATTGAAGGTATAAGTTATAACCATGTCAGTAAATAATTATGGTGTGTCCTCAATGGTGGCACCTCTGCAAAGGGTTGCTTTACACGCCCCAGGAAGCACCTTACAAAACGCAGATGTCCATCAGTGGCATTATGGCCAGAGCTTTAATCCAAAAGAGTTAGGCAAAGATTACCAAAAATTTGTTTCGCATATCGAACAAGCTGGTGTAGAAGTGTTGTGGATGGCAGAAAATACAGAATCAGCTGATGCAGTGTTCACTTACGATGCTTCTTTAATGACTCCTAAGGGTGCGATTCTAATGAACCCCGGGAAAACGCTTAGGATGAGTGAGGTAGAAGCACATCGAGTTTTCTACCAATCGATGAATATTCCAGTAATTGGACAAGTGACCGGTAAAGCTAAGTGCGAAGCCGGCGATACGCTCTGGTTAGATGATCAGACCTTACTTGTGGGTCGTGGATACAGAACCAATGATGCGGGCATTGCTCAGATGCAAACCATGCTCGGTGATCAAGGCGTAAACGTTTTGGCGTTTGATTTGCCCTGTTATCAGGGCGAGCAGGCATGTTTGCATCTAATGTCATTGATCAGCCTATTGGCAGACGACTTAGCGTTGGTTCACAAGACGCTCTTGCCTGTGGCATTAGCCCAACTTCTGAGTACAAGAGGCGTCGAATTACTTGAGGCACCCGCGGATGAGTTCGAGGCGTCTGGTGGATTGAATTTGAATGTACTTACCCTTGCGCCTCGTCATGTCGTGGCTATTGATGGTTGCGACAAAACGCTATTGTTGATGCGCAGTGCCGGATGTGAAGTCGTTACCTTTAGTGGAGAGTCCCTCTGTATACCGTGCGAAGGTGGACCCACGTGTATGACGAGACCTGTGCTACGAAGCATTAAGAAGTAGAAGGTCTATTATCAAAGTTTTTAATAGCTACTAAGCCGCGAAAGAACCACGAAATTTCTAGGAGCACTGATGAGTGCAACAGCTAAAAAAATGGGTTTCTGGCAATGTTGGGGAATGTCAGTTGGTGTGATGATTGGCTCGGGTATCTTTTTATTACCTACGGTGCTTGCACCTTATGGCTGGATCAGTTTGCTGGGCTGGCTATTGACCTCTGCAGGAACGATTGTATTGGCGTTGGTGTTAGCTCGATTGGCGGGCACTACTAATAATGCGGGTGGTCCTTATGCCTATGTGAAGGAATCTTTCGGTGATCTGGCCGGATTCTTAATAGGTTGGGGTTATTGGGTCGGCGTCGTGTTTGGAGTTACCGCTATTGCGGTGGCTTTTGCAGGTTACATGGGGTCGGTTTTTCCTATCTTTACTGCTAACAGCCTTACTCAGGCGTTGGTGGCAGCCGCGGGAATTGGTGTGCTAACGTGGGTAAATGTTAAAGGAGTTTCCGAAGCGGCGACCGTTCAGTTGGTTTTGACCGTCCTTAAAATCATTCCATTAATTGTGATTATAGGTTTAGGTATTACCTATGGCGATATTGACAACTTTCCCTCTTTTAACCCGCAAGAACTTCCTATCACTCAAGCATTAGCAAGCACCGCATTGTTAACTATGTGGGCTTTCATAGGAATAGAGGCCGCGGTCATTCCAACAGACGATGTAGAGAACCCCAAGAAAACGATTCCTATTGCGGTAGTTTCTGCAGCCCTTAGTGTGTCATTCCTTTATGTGGGCGCGTCGGTCGCTATCATGTTTTTGGTGCCTTCCGATATATTGGCGCTGTCAGAATCACCCTTTGTCGATGCGGCTGCGCACTTGGGCACTGGAGGCGCTCTACTGATTGGTGTAGGTGCGTTAATCTCTACTGCAGGTGCCCTCAACGGCAATATCTTTGTGATGGGTCAGATGCCCATGCTAGTTGCTGCAGATGGCCTAGCTCCTGCAGTGATAGCAAAGAAAAATAGGGGCGGAGCCCCAGCAGTTGCACTCATGGTATCTAGTGTATTTTCAGTAGCGTTACTGGTGCTTAACTTCACAGATGGATTAGTGGGGGCATTCTCTTTTTTAATTTCCATGTCGACTCTGTCAATTCTGGCCCCCTATGGGTTATCCGCTATGGCAGAATTCAAGCGCTCTTGGCGTAGCGCCAAAGGATGGGCCGGGGTAGCTCTCTTGTCAGTGATATATACGTTGATAGCAGCCGCAGGCTCTGGTTGGTATGTCTTGTCTCTTGGGATTGGCTTGTTCTTATTGGGCATACCTCTGTACAAGTTTTTTCGTTTCTTAAAACCTTGATGCCTGCTTTGTAGTTTTAGAGGTAAATCCTGCCACTAGATCTTAGTCTGGCCGAACTCTTGGTGCGCTCTTGTTGACAAATGCCTCCAATCTTTCATTAGATGCCGGCTGAGTATTAACAATTCCGGCCATAACAGACTCTGCGTAGGCGGCATCCATAGCCGACATATTCTGCATGTGACTAATTGCAGAGCAAATAGCAAAATTGGATAAGGCTGGATTTTCTGCCGCTGTGCGTGCAATTTCCATAGCTTTATCGTCACTTGAGCCATCGATCAGATACTGACATAAGCCGACTTGGAAGGCTTCTTGTTGCTTATAAACTCTACCGGTTAACATCATATCGATCATGCGTGCCTTACCAACCAGGTCGGCAACACGAATGGTTGCGCCACCACCGGTGAATAGACCGCGCTGCCCCTCAGGCAAAGCAAAATAGGTGCTCTGATCAGCCACTCGAACGTGCGCGGCAGAGGCAAGCTCTAAGCCACCGCCAACTACAGCGCCTTTGAGAGCGGCTATGATTGGTACACCACCATATTCCATTTTATTAAAGGCCTCATGCCAACGCAGGCAAATATGCATAAACTCTTCAGGGCGACGCTGCTCATTGTGGTGTTCGACGAGGTCCAAACCAGCACAGAAATGGTCACCTTCAGCTCGGAGCACTACGGCTCTGGCACCCATCCTCGGGAGCTTAGAAAAAACCTCAATTAACTCCTCAATAGTGTCAGCATTTAGGGCATTACGCTTTGCTGGACGGGAAAGAACAACCTGCACAATACCGTCTTCGTCACCAATGAGAGTGAGGTTTTCGAGATCAAAGTTATCGAGTTTTTCCAAAATAGTTTCTCCTAAAATAGTGGTAGCGTCATAGTATTAGATTGCATTCTTAAGCACTACTCAGAATGCGAGAGTATCGTTAAATTAATAGCCCACTTGAGTGCCATCATAGAGTTCAGTTTAATCTGCCGCTACGCGCCAGAATCCGTAGCTCATATTTTTGAATTTTACCTGTCGCTGTTTTAGGTAATTCGCCAAATATAACTTTTTTCGGACGCTTGAAGCCCGCGAGATGGGCTCTACAAAATACTTCAATTTCCTTCTCAGTAACCTGGGCGCCTTCAAGGAGTTCTAAAAAAGCGCAGGGTACTTCACCCCATTTATCATCTGGCAAAGCAACCACTGCGGCGAGTGCTACGGCCTCATGCCTATGAAGTACGCCCTCAATTTCTACGGAAGAAATATTTTCACCTCCGGAAATAATAATATCTTTTAAGCGGTCTTTAATTTCGGCATAACCCTGCGGATGCATGACCGCTAAATCGCCAGTATGAAACCAGCCATTTGTTAAGGATGTTGCAGTATTCTCGACATCTTTTAAGTAGCCTTTCATTACCGTATTACCACGGATGAGTATTTCACCGATCGTTTGCCCGTCAGCGGGAACATCTTCCCGAGATTCCATATCGACAATACGCATCCCTGCCGTTTGAACCATAGCGGCGCCTTGCCGAGCCTTTAGTTTAGCTCTTGCTTCCTCATCGAGGCTATCCCAATCGGAATTCCAGGTACACATAACAGTGTGGCCATAGGTTTCAGTCAATCCATACACTTGGGTGACATTGAAACCCAATTTTTCTATACCTTGCAATATCGAGGCTGGAGGAGGGGCACCTGCGGTCATTAATTGAACAGTATGCTGGCAAGAGAAATCTTTAGCTGCAGGCGAATTAAGTAGCATACTTAATACAATCGGCGCACCGCCAAAGTGAGAAATATTGTGCTCTATAATACTCGCAAATATTTCCTCTGGAACAATGGCCCGTGTACAAAACATGGTGCCCGCCAACGCGGTCATTGTCCACGCATGGCCCCATCCGTTGCAGTGAAACATGGGTACAGTGTATAAATAGTTAGGGTGACGCGGTAAATCCCAGTCGGTGATAGTTCCCATGGACATTAGATATGATCCGCGGTGATGGTAAACTACACCCTTAGGTCGACCGGAGGTCCCCGAGGTATAGCTAAGGCCAATGGCATCCCATTCATTGGTTGGCATCTCCCACTGAAACGTATCTGTGCCGGTTGCTAAAAATGCTTCGTAGTCTGTAGCGCCTATTGCTGCTGGGTTAGCAGTGTTTTGCAGATCTAAGATATCAATGACTAGTAAATCACTGTCGCCATGGATTTTAAGTGCATTTTTTGCTTGAGGGGCAAGTTCGTAATCAACGATAAATACTTTGGCTTCGCCATGCCCCAAAATGTAGGCCAGCGTCTCATCGTCCAAGCGAGTATTAACCGTATTTAACACGGCACCAGACATCGGTATGCCAAAGTGAGCTTCTATCATTTCGGGTGTATTTGCGGCCAAAACTGCGACGGTGTCGCCTCTGCCAATACCAATCTTGTTTAGTGCTGAAGCGAGCTTTGTACAGCGCTTATAAAACTCTTGCCAAGAATAGCTGCGTTCCCCATAAACAACGGCACGACGATCTGGAAACATCAGTGCGGTTCTTGGTAAAAATGAAAGCGGAGTTAAAGCGTCATAATTCGCTGCGGTTATAGGAAAGGCATCAAACTTGTCGCTGGTCATGGCTTTACCCCTATTATAGCTGGCTGGCCCCCATGAGTGACGGACTAACCTGGCTTGTTTTAGTTCGGATCGTCCCCGATGATCGAGAGATGCGTTCTGCGGGTATCCAAGGAAATGCGCTAACAGTAGCAGTTAAATCACCCAAAAAACATTTTATAGTTAACTTTGTATCTATCGAAGAGAGTTCGGATGGGACGTTGGCAAAGCCAATGTTTTTTCCCAGACGCGGTGAGAATATACAACGTGAAACATAGCCAACATTCTCATCATCGCTAAAAACACGCCATGGCTGCTCAGGTGGAGAAGTGATTGCATCGCCGGCAATCTCTATACCTACCAATTTTCTTGCAGGGCCGTTTTCTTTGATCTTCTTTAGAGCTTGCTTGCCAATAAATTCAATGTCTTGATGAACATCAACCAGGCGGTCTAAGCCAAGCGTATAGGGGCAGTCATTTCTGGTGATGTCTGAGACATAGGAAAGCAAGCCCCCCTCAATACTACGTATAGTATTTGGAGCTGCCGGTGCTATGTTGAACTCTTGGCCGGCGTCTTTGACAAGTGCCCATAACGCATCGCCGCGGCTTCCATCACGAAGATAGAGTTCGTAGCTTATTTCGCCACTCCATCCTGTTCGAGCAATCACCATTGGAATACCGGCTAGTGAGGTTTCACGTGCGCGATAAAAGCGTAAATCATCGTGCTCGCCATCAAACAGTTTATTGATGAGGGCAGGTGCTTTAGGTCCACATATCCCCAGAGGCGAGACGTCAGGTTCAAAAACATTGACGTCTAAGCCTGAATTAATAGCCACGCCCTGAATCCAAAGTAGCACGTCACCATCACCCGGAGACAACCAGAATTGATCGGGTTTTAATCTTAAAAGTACCGCATCATTAATTGCTCCGCCATCGTGGCCTGTTAGGATTACATAGAGGCAGCGGCCAATTTCACACTTCTCAAGATTTCTTGGTGTTAGCAGGCGAATAAATTCATAGGCATCGGGGCCATTGATTTCAATCTGTCGTTCCACCGCGACGTCCCACATAGTCACGTCATTAACAAGACTATGATATTCACTCTCTGATCCGGCATAGGCCGTTGGCAAGTACATGTGGTTGTATACTGAAAACGCCTTGGCGCCATCTTTTCTGGTAGAGTCAAAAAACGGTGATTTTCTTACTCTGGCTCCAAATGGAATGGCTGCAGATTTATTCTCTTGCGACATACTTTTCCCCTATCTAGGCATGATTATTCATTGCAAAGACTTACTTATCATGACTCTCTGTCTAAAGGCTCTTTATGACCTTTTCTAATAGACGTGATAGTAAGAACCAAGAACATCGAGCACCAGCAAAAAATACAACCCCTAAGGCATCAGTTTTTTTATAACGGGGGAGGTGATAACTGGCCCACGGATCGGCCATTAATTGATCTATGCAAAGGCATTAATGAAGAGATTAATTGAGAGGTGTTGAACCATCAACAGATCGAATAGATCAGTTGATTGGTCGGTCTTTGAAGCCTGTTGCCCAAGAATATGGCGATGAGCTGGATTTATGGGCTAATCTTATGAAGTTTATAAGTGTCTAAAACGGATCATGACTTTTCAAATGCAAAAGTTGTTTTTATAGGTTTTAATTGTGGCTTTCCTAAAATCATGTCCGCTGCACGAGCAGCTATCATTTGAGTTGGAGCGTTTAAATTTCCAGACACTATTTGTGGCATGACTGAGGCGTCGACCACACGAAGATTTTCGATTCCTCGTACTTTCATTTGATCATCAACAACGGCCATCTCGCCATCACCCATCGCACACGTGCAGCTTGCATGATAATCCGTCTCTGCAGCGCCTCTTATAAAGTGTTCTATGTCAGCGTCAGATTGAACTTCTGGTCCCGGTATTAATTCCACACCTCTGAATTCATCAAATGCGGGCTGTGAAATGAGTTCGCGAGCTTTTTTGAATCCATTTACCATTTCAGCCAAGTCCTCGGGATCTTGTAGGTAATTAAACGTCATTAGTGGCTTTTGAAAAGGGTTTCCCGACTTTAGGGTCACTTGTCCTCTGCTTCGAGGTCGCAGCTGATCTACATGTATTGCAAAGGCTTGTAGTAATGTAATTTTATCACCATTGTATTCAAACCCTACCGGACCAAAGTGATATTGAATGTCAGGATAGGTTGCATTTGGACTACTTTTGATTAGCCCGCCTGATTCCCATATATTTGAAGTTGCAAGTCCCTTTCTAGTAAAAACCCATCTTATTCCCGTCGCTAGTTTTCGATGAGGTTGATTAACTTTATGTATTGGAAAACTTTTTTTACATGCGTATTGCAATACGATACATGAATGGTCTTGGAGGTTTTGACCTACACCGGGAAGATCGGCATGAACCTCTATTCCATGTTCTTTTAGATGTTTTGATGGGCCGATGCCAGATAGCATCAGTAGGTGCGGCGAGTTTATAGCGCCACCCGACAGTATGACTTCTCTACCAGCCTCTACTGAATGAAGCTTTCCCTTGTGCTTAAAGGTAACCCCGGCAACTGAATTACCAATAATATTTATTTTCGTAACCTGTGCTTTTGTGAGCAGTGTTATATTGCCTCGGGCAAGAGCTGGCTTTAGATGGGCTACAGCAGCACTGCATCGGCGCCCATGTTTTCTTGTTGCATCAAGTCGTGCTATGCCTTCAGGATTAAAGCCATTAAGGTCTTCAGAATAACCTTGTCCAGATTGTCGTCCCGCTTCTTCAAGCGCGTCAAACAAAGGGTTATTAAATGAACCTTTTGTCACACCAAGATTACCGCTGCCTCCCCGCCATTGGTTTTCTCCACGATCTGAGTTTTCACCTTCTTTAAAGTAAGGTAAACATTGATCATAAGACCAATCCTTTAAACCACATTCAGATTGCCAGCGATCATAATCTAATGGGTGACCTCGCATATAAACCATTGAGTTAATCGACGACGAACCTCCGACAACTTTACCGCGAGGCATTGGAACATTGCGGTCATAAAGCTCTGGCTCATTCTCGGTTAAATAATTCCAGTTGATCTTTGGGTTGCGGTAAGCATTATAAACGCCAGCAGGTATGTGGATCATCAGGTTGTAATCCATTGGACCCGCCTCTAAGACTAAGATCTTATACTTCTTGTCTTCACCCAGTTTATTGGCAAGTACACACCCTGCTGAACCGGCGCCAACTATCACATAATCATAACTTTCCACAGTATTAGGCATGCAAGTAATCTCCACCATGTGATTTAGCTGGGCAATAGGCTGATGATTATAAGCTAAAGGTTTTCTATGTTTTTAGGTAAAAAAATGATATCTGTTTTTGACGAGTGATATCGGATTTTCTTAGTTATATTCATATTAACTGTATGCTAGTTCGCCTTTTCATTTTAGGCAAAGACTAATTGTATTTTATACGCAAAATAATTTCGATGGAGATGATTGCCTCGTTAGTTTTGATTGCCACTTTTCCAACTATAGTTGCAGCCCAAGAATGTCATCGTGAGTTATCCATAAATTAGACAGCTTTTCATAAAAAACGGGTGTCTATAAAATTTAACGGCGACTGATATATAATACATAGACTTTGAGCGCACGCTTATTTATGTTTAATTAAGGTTTTAGCTGGATATAGAGGGTGTTTTAATGGTTGATTCTAGACCCTATTGCCGCCTCGCCAAGATACTATTTATTCTGGCGTTTTCTGCTATATCGAGCATAACATTTTCATCTGTACCAGAAGCTGCTTCAGCACTTACAGGGTTATCAAAGATCAGTGTAGATAAGGTGTTGAGCGTTGAGATATCTGGCGGTGGTACAGATTCAAATGATTCGGACTATAAGGATTCCGTTGAGGATGACGACCCCGCAAGCACGACCCATGATGTGGTGGTGGTTGGAGCTGGGAGTGCGGGTCTATTCGCCGCAAAGACGCTTAATGAGTATGGCTATGACGTAATGATTATAGAAGCAACAAGCCGTATCGGAGGACGCGTAAAGAGTGCGAGTTTAGGCGATATGAGGGTAGAGTTAGGAGCTGAAGAGCACTATCGTGCTACTGGGGATAATCCTGTGTGGAATGCGGTGCGCGATGCATACGGTGAGTCTATTTACGTGAGTCCGTACTTGGGTCGCACTGCGCTGTCCATGGATGGCAGCAGTAACACCTGTTGGAGAAAGAGTTCCGCTCTTCATCCGTGCGGTGATGACAGCGATGTTGCCATATTTGATGACTTTAGCGACTGGTATTGGGAGCCCAATCAACATCTCGATCCAGGTTCAAGTTTGGCCGAGGATGTGGCTGATAAATATGGTGTTGGTGCCTCACATCGCGCCTATCATCTCTATGATGCGGGCTTTGCAGGTGGATCTTACGCGACTAATCTGGATCAATTGGGCGCTAGGAGTCTGGCGTTGCAGAGTAATCAATGGGACCTGTCCAGTAGTACTCAGACATTGGGGGACAAGGACCTAGGCTACTCCGATGTTCTTGAGACCCTTTGGTGGGATGACGTAGTGACCAATAGTGACTTGTTGCTGAGTAGTCCTGTAGTGAGTATCGACACCAGTGGTGATGATGTTGTTATTACGGATTCAAGTGGCGCCACTCATGCCGCACGGCAAGTGATTGTGACAGTTTCCATCGGTGTATTGCAGTCTGAGATGATTAGTTTCATCCCTAATCTTCCGGAGGCTACCGTCGCGGCTTATAAGGGTATTGGCATGGATATGGGTATGAAAGTACCCATGCAATTTAGCTCCGCCTGGTGGGAGACTGAAGGGGAGGCGTTGGCCTGGCTGGTGACCGAAGGATTAGCGGGAGCCTGTTGGGTTCCTAGTGACTACAAAGTGGATAGCAGTTCGCATATTCTGATGTGCTACCCCATGGGTGATAATGCTACTGCCTTGAATGATATTGCGGTTGCGGCGGGTGGGGCTGCTGCTGGTGATGCCGCTATCATCGATGCAATCTTGGCCGATCTGGATGGGACCTTTCCACAGGCTTTGGGTCTGGCATCGGCAAATTATGTGGAAGGTGTTGTCCAGAACTGGGGTGCCGAGCCTTATACCTTGGGCGTATATTCCTATCCTAAGATTGGAACCTATACATCGGCCAGTAATAGTAGGCGACGAGACCTCCAAGACTCTGTGGCGAACGAGCGAATCTTTTTTGCTGGAGAAGGAACCCATACCACGCATCCATCGACGGTGCCTGGCGCATTACATGAGGGCGAGCGTGCGGCTCGGGCGGTCCATGCAATTAATGGCCAGCCCAATAACCCACCGAATTCTGTCCCAGTGTCTATTAAAATGATTGATATTGACGGTAATGATAAGTTTGATGCTTTAACTGATGGGTTGCTTATACTGCGGAGTATGTTCGGACTATCGGGAACTCCCTTAATTTCCGGAGTAGTAGCCGATGATGCAGTCTATAAATATTCAGGTCAGATCCAGAGCCGGATAGCGGCCTTGGGTGATCGCATTGATATCGATAATGATGGCCGCACTGATGCTCTAACAGATGGCTTACTTATCTTGCGGTATCTGTTTGGATTAAGGGGAGACGTGCTTATTGCTGGAGTGGTTTCGGATAATGCACAGCGCTCTGAAGCCAGTGATATCGAGGCGTATCTACTCGCGTTAATAACTCCTGAACCGAGTTAATGCTGAGGTCAGCGGTTCGATTCGGCTAACGTCCAACAAACAAATACAAAAAAGCTGTGCTTTTGAGCATGACTTTTTTATTGTCTGTTAATTATATATTTGCATTGTCTAGAATTTCTGTCGTCCGCTGCCTATATTCACTGGGCGTTATTGCATTCCAACGCAAAAAGGCGCGCCGAAAACTTACCGCCTCAGTGTAATCTAATAAATTAGCTATCTCTGAAACGGCCAGCTTGGTCGTCGATAGGTACTGACATGCCAAAACATTTCTTACTTCATCACAAATAGCACGAAAGTTGGTTGATTCATCTCGAAGACGTCGTCTAAGTGTGCTCTCACTAACATATAGTCTTTCTGCCACCTGATTAATCATTGGAAATTGCCCACCAGCCTGAATAAGAATACGCCGTATGGCGGCAGAGAAATTTTCAACTCTATTTAGCCCGCGCAGTAACTCCTCGCATTGACTTTTGAAAATGACATGGCCGGCTGGATTTGCGGTACTAAGTCGCGACCTTAAAATACTTTGGGGTATTACAAGTTCGCTATGGGCCTGATCAAACTTAATAGGCACTGAGAATAACGCCTGAAATGACTTTTGACCGATCACCTCGGAGTAGCTTAAGTGAATTTCACCGGAAGGGATTAAGTTATTAATCAGCGCTTCGGTAATGAATAATATCTGAGCAAATATAAGCTCAGTAATCAGCCTTTGTTGGGTGGGGCTTCCTACTCCGAGTTGGATCCGCAGCGCGACACCATTAATCAGTTCACATACTTTAAAAGAGGGCGCTAGCCGATTTATGGATTGTCTGTAGCGTAAAAGTAGCTTAAGCGCTTCTCCTATGTCGGCACAGCTCATTAAGGCGAAGCCAAAAGTGCCCAAGCTGGTTATATCCATCCGCCGAGCAAGACGAAACATCAGCATGGAGTCATTAGACAGATAGGCCGCGGCCTCCAATATACTCAATATATCAATGGCATTGAATGATTTGATGTCTTTGCCCGCGAGCATCTGTAACTGAGGCAATGAGAACAATTGCTTTGATGAAAAGCCATCTTCGACTAGAAGCCCCAATAACTGGGTTAACAAGAGATTATGCGATTGCCGATCCATCATGATAATACCTCACAAATCTAACCAAAATATTTTCTTACACCATAGATGATACTACAATATGACCGAAAACATCCCCATTAATGACTGAATATGTTTCATCGATATTAAGAAAGTTCGTTAAAATGGCCACAGGTTACGATAATTAACGGAGTTTTATATGACTGCCCTACGATCACCATCCCGAACGCCAGACGATATTTCTATTAGCGCTAGAAAAGTCAACTTCGATTTAAAGCAGGCACTTGCCACTGATTGGGCAGACAACGACCCATTTGTGACCGCTATTTTTAATGCCATGAGTATTAGCTTTCCCTCGGGTGAGAAAAACTTTATTGATTCTGTTCGAACCTACGAAAAACAAATTAACGATGAGAAACTACTTAAAGACATTAAGGGATTTTACAAGCAAGAAGGCATACACAGTCGTGAGCATCGTAAGTACAACAAAACATTATGTGAGCAGCGGGGCTATAATTTACAAGAACTGGAAGGTGTCTATTTACGAAGAATTAAAACGGCTAAAAGTAATCCACGAGTTACCAATAAAGTGCTGCTGGCATCAACTGTGGCCGTCGAACACTTTACCGCCAGTTTTGGGGAGACCTTTTTGGAAGGTCGCATTTTAAAGAACGTTGAAGGGCCAATAGGAGACCTTTGGCGCTGGCATGCTCTTGAAGAGTTAGAGCATAAATCTGTAGCCTTTGATGTTTACAGCCAAATCGGGGGTAGTTACAAGCTGCGTAAAACCATTATGCGCATTGCAATGGTGACGCTGCTAAAGGATTCTTTAACCGTGGCACTTAAAATGCTGCGTCATGATAAACAGCTGTGGAAATGGCACACATTCAAAAGTCTAACCAAACTTCTGTTCTTTAAAGACGGCTTTGTGCGTCTGCATGCAACTGCTTATAAAGACTTCTTTAGAGAAGACTTTCATCCCTGGGATTCGGACAACCGAGCTCTACTAGTATACTGGCAGCAGAAACTTGAACCTATTATGGCAGCCGCCTAAAATCCTAGAGGTGGAGGGAAATAGATCTTTAAAAAGATATTATTAAGTCAGCGTTAAGGAGCAGGACGATGCAGTACAAAAAATGGTTTGGTTTGCTGGTTCTCGCAATGTTGGTTGCTGGCGGCTACCGCCTTTTTTTACTTTCACAATTACTTTCCTTACCAGGGACTGAGGAAGAAATTGCTGCCGTTAGAGCATCGGCCGAGGCCCAAAATGAAGACGCTTTTTATCGGCCAAATCGGCAATCACTAAACGTTCAGCCCGCTAATCCGCTCAATAATGTCTTTTTTGGTGATTTGCACGTTCATACTGCGACGTCTCTGGATGCTTATTTATTTGGCAATCGGCTTGATATGGATACGGCCTACCAAATAGCCAAAGGGAAGAGTGTGAAACTTCGCTCGGGCGAGCGCGTCGAGCTTACCCGGCCTCTCGACTTCGTCGCATTAACTGATCATGCAGAGAGCTTTGGTCGTAAGTTGGTGTGCGCCAAAACGAGTAAAAATCCGGCCGCAGAAGAGAAATGTGAGGCACTTGAAAGCGCCTCAATATTCACCTTTTTAGAGTTGCGCGCTCGAGCACAAAAACGCCCTATGGAAAGAGACCTTGCTTTTTATGACAATGATGCGGTTGCAGAGCGAGTTTATGCTGCAACGACATGGCAGCGTGTCAAAGAGGCTGCTGCGCGCCATTACGAACCCGGAAAATTCACTACATTTGCTGGCTATGAGTATTCGCCGTCAATGCCGGACCGGGGCAAGCACCATCGTAATGTTATTTTCCGATCCCTTGAAACACCTCAATATGCTGTGTCAGCGTTTGATGCGGCCTCTGAAATAGACCTTTGGAAACAACTAGAAGCAACCTGCGTCAGCGACTGCCAGTTTTTAACCATTCCGCATAATTTGAACAAGACTTGGGGCTTGGCGTTTTCTGGCCAGACAATCGATGGGGTTGCCTATACTGAGGATGACTGGAAATTACGAGAGCGATCAGAACCTCTTGTGGAAATGTTTCAGATAAAGGGAAATTCGGAGTGCTCTGTTTCCTTCGGTGCTGGTGATGAAGAATGCGGATTTGAGCAATTCTTCCCAGTTTGCGAGAAGGGTGACAAGACGGGTTGTATTTACCCAACCTCCATGATGCGTGATGGGTTACAAATAGGATTAGCGCTAGAAGAAACACTAGGGATAAATCCTATAAAGATAGGGCTAATTGGTGCGACCGATACTCATAATTCTAATCCCGGTGACACTGAGGAATGGGATTACCGTGGCGCAACAACATTTAGTTCCGCACCGGCTAAGAGACGGTTTGAGAGTACTGACATCACTGGAACTATCTATAACAATCCCGGTGGACTCGCGGCTGTTTGGGCGATGGAAAATACGCGTGAGGCTCTGTTTGATGCCATGAAGCGCAAAGAGGTTTACGCCACTAGTGGTACACGGATTAAACTGCGTGTCTTTGCTGGATTTGATTTGCCGACTGATATCGTTAAAACGGCTGATCTTACGGCAGCTTATGCGCACGGCGTGCCTATGGGTGGAAGTTTGCTTGCTAATGACGCTGCTGAAGAGGCTGATCTTTCTTTCTTTGTTTGGGCTGTCAAAGATCCCGATAATGCGCCGCTATCAAAAGTCCAATTGGTTAAAGGCTGGATAGAGGGTGGAGAGAGGCAGGAGATTGTTTATGATATTGCCTGTGGTGGTTCGCAGATAGATTCAACAACGGGTAAATGCGACGGAAATGGTTCCACTGTTAATGTGAGTGACTGTCGTTGGGATGAGACTGCTGGATCGTCAGAGCTTATGACATTGTGGACTGATCCAGACTATAGCGCAGATGAGAATGCTTTTTATTATGTTCGCGTTGTACAGAATCCAACCTGTCGATGGAGTACCTATGACAGCTTACGTTTGGGAAAGTCACCGCGCAGCGACGTTCCCCCAACTGTTACAGAAATGGCGTGGGGATCACCGATATGGGTGAAACCCACATAACAATAAGCTAGAGTCACTGCAGTGATTCACTGACTTTACAACTAGGGAATATAACGATGATAAGTAGGCGAACTACATACCGACAATTAGTCTTGATTTTAATGATGGGGCTGGCCATAACTTCCTGCTCAGAGGAAAAGATGGAGCCCTCCAGTGAGGCTTTTAGTTCTGCCGCAGATGTCCATGGGAATGAACGTTTAATTGCTGAAACTGCTGAGATTGATGAACAGTTAAAAGCGACCTATGGTGATATTTTAGGCGGTCGAAATCGGCTCTTTGAAACTGAGACCAAATTATTAGAGCGTACAGCTACGCCTGACACCAGTGCTATCGATGCACTTGACACAGGTCAGGAGCGAAATGCCTATTATGGTGATCTGCATGTACATACTGCGTACTCCTTCGATGGCTATGCGTTCGGAACTCTGGCGACACCCTATGATGCTTATCGGTTTGCGAAAGGGGAGGCTATCAAAAACCCCGCGGGCTTTGATATGCAGCTCACTAAGCCGATGGATTTTTACGCTGTCACCGATCATGCTGTGTTCTTAGGTTTGGTAAAAGCCGCCGCAGAAAAATCTACGACTTTTTCGAAAACCGAATTCGCAGAGCCATATCATGACTTAAATGCCCCCGAAAACTTTGGCACAGATGTAATGAGTAGGATAAAGCGTTTACTGACATTCTCAGGTTTTATACCGGATGCCACCAAAGGTATTGGTGATGGAAGTTTGGATAGGGAAGAAGTTCTTGGCGTGGTGAGAAGTGCTTGGGAAGATACAATTGATGCTGCTGACCAGTTCAACAATCCCGGACGTTTTACCACTTTTGCTGCTTATGAATATACGACGTCTAGCTCCGATATGGGGAATTTACATCGAAACGTTATCTTTAAGGGAACAGATCTTCTGCCACGTGAGCCATTTTCTCGCGCTCACTCGACTAACCCAGAGGACCTCTGGAGTTGGATGGACGAGCTTAGAAGTAAGGGCGTTGAAAGTTTGGCTATACCTCATAACTCAAATGGCTCAAATGGGGAAATGTTCAAAGTAACTGACTGGGATGACAATCCCTTTGATGAGACTTATGTACAAACACGCATTAGAAATGAGCCACTTGTGGAGATAACTCAAATAAAAGGAACATCTGAAACACATCCTATTTTATCGACACGTGATGAATGGGCTGGCTTTGAAATTATGCCTTACAGGGTTGCGTCAGGCGCTCTGAGTCAAGTCGATGGCTCTTATGTGCGTCAGGCTCTATTAAATGGCCTGTCCCTTAAGAAACAAGGAATTGGGAATCCCTATCAGTTTGGCTTTATTGGCTCTAGTGACACTCATTCAGCGGCCAGTCAGAATAATGAAGCAGCATTCGTTTCTAAGCTTGGCATAATGTCTAGCTTCCCTGAGCAACGCGGGTCTACTCCAATAAAGGGAGTCAATGGTCAAATTGCTTATTATGGTAATAAAATAATGTCAGTGGTAATGCCCACGCCATTAGGTAAAAGTTTATACGTCAAGATTGATGGTGACGTCTATGCTGGTGGAGCTGTGCCTACATTTGGAGCTTCTGGTTTAGCTGCCGTATGGGCAGAGGAAAATACCAGAGAATCTCTTTATAGCGCCTTCCGGCGAAAGGAAGTGTTTGCAACCTCTGGGCCTCGATTAAGAATCCGGCTTTTCGCGGGTTACGGCTTTGATAAAAGTATGCTCACGGTGGCAGATGGCATCGAGCAGGCTTATGCAAAAGGAGTCAGTATGGGAGGTACTCTTTTGGCAAAAGATGATGCGCTGCAAGGTATGGAGTCACCCGGATTTTTAGTGATGGCGTCAGCTGATTCTGACAATGCACCGTTACAACGCCTTCAAATCATCAAAGGCTGGGTTGATACCGATGGCACTACTCATGAGGATGTCATTGATATTGCCTGCGCAAATGGCGCAGAGGTGAACGAAGATACAAACCGTTGCCCTGATAATGGTGCTAGGGTAGATATTTCTGATTGTTCGATTAATCCTGAAACGGGCGCAGCACAATTATCTACCCTTTGGCATGATCCAAACTTTAAGGCAGATCAAAGTGCATTTTATTATGCCCGTGTGCTTGAAAACCCAACCTGCCGCTGGTCAACCTGGGATGCTATTCGTGAAGGTGTCGCTCCACGGCCTGACCTGGCTACCACTGTTCAGGAAAGAGCTTGGTCCTCGCCAATTCACTATATGACACAACATTAGGGTGCCTAGGAGACATGAAGTGTAGTTGCGCCGGATGCGACCCGGACAACTGCGGTAGATATTGAGGCGCATTTAGGGTCATTGATGTCGGCTTTGCTGTGATACTTTTTTGTCAAAATGCTGGACTGCTGAAGTTCGGCGGCGCGATCGAGTTAGGCTCCATAAAAAGACAAATCCCTCGCACGTAAGTGCGGGGGCTTTTTTCGTTTTAGATGGCAGTAGATTGAGAGTTGTAATCGAGCGACTTTTCTTATACGTTAACAAAAACTAATAAAAAATGTTTACTCTATGAATGTGTCGAACGGACAGCCCCGCCTACTCAATGACCAAGAGGTTATAAAGCGGATCTTCAGTCATATAGATAACTGCACAACAGACCTTGGGGATACGGTCTGGAGAGAGCCTGTTGAGCATTATCAGTCGCAACAGCGATTTGACGCCGAAATAGCGCTTTTAAAGCGCCTTCCTGTGCCTTATTGCCCGTCAGTAGCGTTACCTAAAAAGGGCAGCTACATTGCCCGTAAAGCCGCAGGAACGCCCTTGGTGGTAGTCCGAGGGATTGATGGCACCGTTCGAGCGTTTATTAATGCCTGCCGACATCGTGGCATGCAGGTTGCCAATGGCAGTGGCTGTGCCCGCTCGTTTGTCTGCCCCTATCACGCTTGGACCTATAACCTTGAGGGTAATCTCAAAAAGATTCCTGGCCAAGAGGGCTTTCCTGGTGTTAACCCAGCTGAGCATGGCTTAGTTGAAGTTAGTGCAATGGAACAAGGCGGCATCGTTTATGTTATGCAAGAGGGTCAGATTACTCCTGAAATACTGGAGAATAGCCTTGACTATTTTACCCCAGAGCAAGAGATGTTTGAGCAGGGCAATTTGACCGACCAGGCAAATTGGAAGCTGCTTACTGAGACGCTGATGGAGGGCTATCATATTAAGTCACTGCACAAAGAGACTTTTTATCCCTATGGTTTGGATAACGTGACTCTTGTTGAAAATTTCGGGTCTAATTCACGAGTCATATTTCCCTTTCGGCGCATCGAAAAGTTACGAAATGTAGCGCCGGAGAAGCGTCGTATCGATGGCCTGGTCACCTCAGTTTATCTGCTCTTTCCCAATGCCAGTGTTGCTGTGCTGTCAAAGCATACCAGCTTGGTGATTCTAGAGCCCTTAAGCCCAACCCAATCACAGTGGGTTGTGTACCGTATGGTCAATAAAGGGGCGGATGGGCAAAAAATCACCGTTGACGAGGCCAAGCGGGATGCGATTTTTGTAAATGAATCAGGTCAGGATGAAGATCGCGCAGTTGCCTGTGCTATCCAAGCGTCAGCAGGTAGTAACGCAAATAGTCATTTTACGTTCGGTCATTTTGAAAAGGCGATCGTTAATTTTCACCAGTCTCTGGCGCGTCATTTAAATAACGACTGATATTGGCCGTAAGATAGTTAATGCCCTCACAACAAAAAGCCCCAAAACCAACTACAGTTTTGGGGCTTTTTTTTCATAAGATAAGCCTATGCGCTGTTAACTCTAAAGCCAATAAAAATCTACTGGCAGCATAAATTGACAGCGGCTCTAGGCCTATTTTCTATTAAAATAGAGTTTGAAAATATCGTCTCTAATGTTGCTTGTTTCTAAGCTGACATCATTACACATCAATGCTAACGAGAACTTCTCATCTGGAAAACGTACATAATATGTAGAGGTTCCAAGCCAACCACCTGAGTGGCCATATGACTTACGCTCAAGGATTTCACCCACGAATTGACCATTCGCATAGGTAAAACTATCGCTATTGTGACTACTATTTTGCATATTCATAAGCTCTATGAGTTTTTCTGGATTTTTGCCAACTTTGGGGGCATAAAAATTCTGATCCCATTTAAGTAAATCGTCTAGATTGGTATGTAAACCACCATCACCGACCCAGAATAAGTTGGTCATATCAGTGATATAGTTACCGATATTATTTTTGTTATAGCCTACAGCGCGATTTTTTACTATTTCTACCGGATCATCACTAAAAAATGTACTGGTCATGCCAAGTGGTCTAAATATTTTATCATCAGAGTAGTCACGCAGACTTTTACCCGACACTTCTTCCACCAGCATCGAGAGCAAGAAATAAGCAAGATTACTATATTGAAATTTCTGATTAGGTTTTAAAGCAAGTGGCACAGTTTTAACCACACTATAAAACTCACTAATAGTTAGGTAATCTTCATTACCTAAACGAAAGTCCCCACCAGCCACAGACTTAAGATCAATACTTCCTTTTGCTTTGTCACCCTCATATGAGCCCGCTATTAAGTCATAATCCCCCATACCACTATAATGACCGAGCATGGAGCGGACTGTAATTACTTCGTTATACTCTTTAAGATCTGTCAGGTAAGTGCGAATATCTGCGTCGAGATCTATTTTTTCTTCCTCTGCCAGTAACAATACTGCCATCGCGGTAAACTGCTTTGACACGGATGCCATTCGGTGCACTTGGTTACCGTTCAATGGTACATCTAGTTCTAGATTTGCTAGACCATAACCAGTTTTATGAATAAACGCTCCATCCTTGATTACTCCTACATTACAACCAGGGGTGTTTTGATTCACAACACTAGAGAATATTTTATCAATACCATCATTGAAGTCTGAGGCAATAGCTGAAGTTGAGATAAATATCCCTAGAATAAAAGGGAGTAATTTTTTGAAAGTCATAAACTGTTCCTCAATTATGGCAAATATATTTTGAGTAACGTTAACCTATATTACAGAAGTATTAAATAACAACTGATATTGGTCGTAAGATAGTTAATGCCCTCACAACAAAAAGCCCCAAAACCAACTACAGTTTTGGGGCTTTTTTATTCCAACGGTATAACCGCTAGTTTTTAGCTGTTTTGAGGTCCATAACGGAATACATCCTAGAGTTTGTGCAGGAATCTACTAACTCATTGAGCGCCAGGTCTTCATCTGAGCCGTTGATTTCCGCCCAGTATAGATCCGCGGATACACCTAACTGTGATATCTTGTTCGCATACAAGGAATAAACGTAATCATAATCACCTTGTGTGCCACCAGCCGCTGGGAATATCATCTTTCTGCCTAAGTTGTCGCCTTTTTCCTTTGCGGCTATGGCAAAATCTTTATAAGCATTAAATGCTTGCATCTCTGAAACGCCTTCCTTTAGCGTACAGTTGGAGTATCTAACCATACCGATGGTCCCTTCGCCCTCAGGTGCGGAGATAGGCCACTGCCATGTGTCGATGACCTGCGAATTTGTGACGGGCAATTTACTAGTCAGCTCTCCACCATTTGTTAGCCAGTTTTCGAGCCCGGCATACTGTGCTGTCGGTGAGGGCCATATATTCAACCAAACTACATCGGCGGCTGCCATGTTTTGAATAAAATAAGGCACTAAGAGTGAGGTAGACATGCTGTCATAAAGTCCAGATTTAGCTTGCCACTCTTCAAACTTGGCAGCCCACTGAAGTAGGTCTCCCATATCCTTTCTAGCGTTGTATGTACCGGCATAATACTCAGCTTTATTGGCTACAGGCTCGTGCTTGTATGAATCCTGCGCGAATGTAAATACTGAAAATAATGCTATCAATACGAATAATATCTTTTTCATGATTTTGCCTCTTAAGTTATTATTTTTTCTATTTGAAATTGAATAGTAGCATAAAATTCCGAGCCTGTTGTTTATGCGTGTGCCTCACCCGCTAAAGGGTTCTGTATAGCCGTCTTTGACAGAGGCTAAACCGGCACTGTTATCTGTAACTAAGACAGAGTAGAGCGCGATTGAGTGCTTAAGATTAAAGCCGCTATCAAATACTGTCACTTTGGACTCAGTAATGTTTTCACCTCAAAATCAATACTCGAGTGCCTAGGCTGTTGTAGAATAGATTTTTTTATTGTCTAGATTGGATTTTATAATGGGTAGAGCCTACCAAAACCGCAAAGACTCCATGGCGAAAACATCCGATGCCAAAGCAAAGGTTTATAGCAAATATGGTCGCGAAATCTATGTAGTTGCCAAGGCCGGAGGATTAGATCCTACAGGTAATTTAAGCCTACGTAGTCTCATCGAGCGGGCTAAAAAAGATCAAGTGCCGTCCCATGTCATCGAAAAAGCCATTGAGAAAGCAAAAGGTGGCGCAGGGGAGAACTTTGAGCTGGCGCGTTACGAAGGTTACGGACCGGGCAACTGCATGGTGATCATCGAATGTTTAACGGACAATCCAAGTCGTACTTTTAACGACGTCCGCTTGTGCTTTAGCAAAACCAAAACCAAAATCGGGACTCAGGGCTCTGTGAGCCATATGTTTGACCACTTAACTATTTTAATGTTTTCAGGCCAGGACGAAGAGGCCGTCTTAGATATATTGTTAATGGATGATGTTGATGTTGTGGATATTGAAAATGAAGAGGGTATGTTAACGGTCTTTGCCCCGCATACAGAGTCATTTAAAGCCAAGAAAGCGTTGAGCGAAGCCTTTGGTGAGATAGAGTACGAAGTGGATGAAATTCAGTTTATTGCTCAGAATACAGCACCACTGGCTGGGGATGATATTGAAACATTTGAAACATTTACCGCGATGCTAAATGATCTAGATGATGTGCAAAGCATTTATCACAATGTAGAGTAAGGTTTGTGATAAGGGTACTCGATTAAACTGCAGATAAGGATATTCTCTCAAGCTTACCGTTTCTGCACACAACGATGTCAGATTGGCCTAATCAGATTTCCCATTGGTCATTACTATAGGACGTCTAAGAGTAAGGTTTGTAATAAATGTACTCGATTAAACTCAAGATAAGGATGTTGAACGATGCAGATAAAAACAAAAATATTTAGCTTTTTACTTTGTCTTTTTGCTATTCCCTTTACGGCTGCTAATACCCAGCAACTGCAAGATCAACTCGAGAGTAACCTAGAGCCGTTGATGAAAAAGGTTATAGAGTGGCGGCATGATTTACATC
>JAPKEJ010000079.1 GCA_028822155.1 Porticoccaceae bacterium | reverse complement strand
TGGTGTTAAGGCCTTAACTCACATGACCATTGAATATCTTAATGGTGAACTATAAAGAGCCAAATAAGTTACTTTGGTACGAAAACTAATTAACCTCAGTTTAAAAAAGGAGCTTTATCATGATGGGATCTAAGATTATAGGGATTTTCAGCCATAGCAGCGGCCGAGGTCTTTTTTTAAGCTACTTAGCTTTTATTATTATGGCACTAATCACTGGAAAGTCAGTGATGGCAGATACTCAGGTGATTCACGCCGGAACCCTACTTACTGTTCCCGGGCAAGCACCACTTTCCAATCAGACCATAGTTATTGAAAATGGCAAGATTGTCGATGTTAAAGACGGTTTTATTGAAGTTGCAGCGATTAACGAAAATGCCGAGCTAATCGACCTATCATCTAGCTTTGTTATGCCGGGTTTGATGGATATGCACGTTCATTTACAGGGTGAATTGGGTCCGAAGAATGATAGTGAGTCCCTGCGAATGTCAGGTTCTGACGTGGCCATGGCAAGTGTGCATTATGCCCAAAAAACACTGCTGGCGGGGTTTACCACCGTGCGGGATCTCGGTGGTCGACCCGAACAGCTTTATGCCCTAAGAGACGCGATTGAGAAGGGTTGGGTTGAAGGCCCTCGCATAATTGCCTCTGGAGGAGTCTCGGTTACTGGAGGCCACGGAGACATTGATGGTGTAAGCCCCGATTTAATGGAGATGTACACAGCTAAAACAGTTTGTGATGGACCTTATGATTGCCGCAGAGCAACACGCAGAGCCATTAAGTTTGGTGCCGACATTATAAAGATTACCTCTACCGGTGGTGTCTTGTCTGACACCAATACCGGAACCGCTCAGCAAATGGAGGTTGATGAATTAGCGGAGGTGGTTAAAGCCGCGCATTCTCTAGGTCGCAAGGTCGCAAGCCATGCTCATGGCGCCGATGGTATTAACGCAGCGCTGCGCGCGGGGGTCGATAGCATCGAACACGGTAGCTATGCCAACAAAGAAAGTATTAGATTATTTAAGAAAACCGGTGCCTATTTGGTGCCAACGTTATTGGCGGGTAATACAGTGCTAACTATGGCTCGGCACAGTGATTTCATGTCTGATGCTATTAAAACTAAGGCAATTGACGTTGCCAGCGCTATGACCTCCAACTTCACTAAAGCTCATCAAGCAGGCGTCAAAATTGCCTACGGTACCGACAGTGGCGTATCACGTCATGGCACCAATGCCCAAGAAGCGATACTAATGTTTAACGCAGGGATGAGTGCGGCAGATATTTTAAAGTCTGCGACGGTTAACGCCGCTGATCTAATCGATCGTAGCGATTTACTAGGCTCCATTGAAGTTAATAAATATGCAGACATTATTGCTACTAGTGCTAGCCCGTTAACGGATATCCGAGAATTATTAGACGTTGATTTTGTCATGAAAGAAGGAAAAGTAATAAAACATAATCGTTGACTAACCGCGTTCAAAGCGGCTAGCCATTTTTATACTAGCTGGCGTTAGCGCGCCAACAAATGAGCCTCCCCATTTAGGGTATAAGGCCTTTACCTCACTAGCGGTTACTGTGCGGCGTTTTAAGGGGAAGAATGCGTATGTCGTCAACCTGCGGTGAAGTCCTCGTTGCTATGCTCGAGAATTACGGTATTGATACCGTATTCGGTATTCCTGGTACCCATACGATAGAGTTGTATCGTGGTCTGCCCAAAACCAACCTTAGCCATATTACGCCTCGCCACGAGCAGGGTGCTGGGTTTATGGCTGATGGCTACGCTAGAGTGACTGGGCGACCTGCGGCCTGCTTTACCGTCTCAGGTCCCGGCGCATTTAATATAGCCACGGCTATGGGGCAGGCGCTGCAAGATTCAATACCGATGCTGGTCATCTCTGCCGACAACTGCACTTATCAGCGCGGTTTAGGGGAGGGGCGTCTGCATGAAACACGCAATCTACAGGCGGCGATGGCGGAGTGTAGTGTCTGGAGTCACACAGTGCTGCGCGCCGAAGATCTGCCTCGTATTTTAGCCCGTGCCTTTGGTGTTTTTGCCAGCGCAAGACCCGGTCCAGTACACCTAACGCTTCCTGTAGACGTTATTACAGCGTTGGCCACCGACATTTCGACTATCCCATGGCCGCTACCCAGCCGCCCTGGGCCCAATTCAACTAGCATAGCAAAGGCCGCTGAGTTACTAAATTCAGCTAAACGGCCGGTGATTGCACTGGGTGGTGGTAGTGTGGGTGCTGCAGAGGAACTCTTAGCGCTAGCGTGTATGCTCGATGCTCCAGTCACGCTAACACATAATGCCAAGGGGATTTTACCTCCTGATCACCCTTTGTTGATCCAGTCGAGCCCAAGCTTCGCGCCAGTCAGAGAGTTATATCGTCAAGCAGACGTTATTTTAGGTATTGGTACTGAGTTCAGTGAGACCGATTATGACTTTTTCTTCGATGGTCAATTCTCGTTGGGTGGCAAGTTAATTCGTATTGATATCGATAGTACTCAGCTCATGCGTAATGTCCGCCCTGATATAGCCATACAGGCAGATTCACGCTTAGCAGTGTTGCAGTTGTTGGAGTCAATCACCGACCAGGACCGGGACGGTGGAGGCCGCACAGCAAAGGTCAATCAGTTAGTTAGAAGCCTTGATAACGCAGATTATCAGGCCTTTTTGGACTGTTTTCAGAGAGCCCTCCCTGGCGCTATTGTGATGGGCGACTCAACGCAACCTGCGTATTTTGCCGCCTCGCAATATCATCCCCCAGTCCCACGAAGATTCGCCAGTGCTGCCACTGGCTATGGCACACTCGGCTATGCGTTACCTGCCGCCTTTGGCGCAAAGTTGGCTATGCCAGATACGCCAGTGATTGCCCTTATTGGTGACGGAGGCTTGCAGTTTACGATTAATGAGCTGTCTTCAGGGGTCGAGGCTGGCTTAGGCGTTGCTGTCGTCCTCTGGAACAACCGACGCTACGAGATGATTGCGCAGAACTTTGAGGATGCCGGTATGGCGCCTATTGCCTGTGACATTCACACGCCAGACTTTATAGGTATCGCAAAAGCCTACGGGTGCAATGCAAAAAGAGTCACGAGCCTTGGAGAGTTAGAGATTGAATTACAGCAATCGCAGCGTCGCAGCGTTCCGACTCTGATCGAAGTTATGGAGGAGGATTTTTTGTCCTCGACCACCGCTAAATAGCCGAAGGAATACACCATGGATAAGTCTTTTAGCGGTACTTTTAGCGCTATGACAAGAAGGCTAGGTAAAGAAACGGCACCCGTTTGGGCGGTGCATGACGAAGCTCTGCAACGCGAGGCTAACGGTGAAGATATTTATTTACTGTCGGTTGGTGATCCTGATTTAGCAACACTTTCGTCTACCATAGGGGCCACAATTGATAGCCTGCAAAAAGGACGAACGCACTATGCCCCCGGCCGCGGCGAATTGCGTCTGCGTCAGACTATTGCCGACGTGGAAGTGCGAGCATCGGGCAGACCGTGCGACCCTGATGAAATCGTTATTTTCCCGGGCGCCACCAATGCTATTTATTCTGTGCTGGCGTGCCTGCTTGATCCAGGTGACGATGTTATTGTGCTGGACCCCATGTATGTCGGCTATGAGGGTATCTTCCAAGCGCTTGACCTCAATAAAGTGGGCGTGGCATTGGATGTGGCGAACAACTTTGCTTTTGATATAGACGTAATTAAAAATGCGGTTACCACCACCACAAAATTAGTCTTTGTGAACACCCCTGGGAATCCAGCAGGAAATATCATTTCTGGTCCTGACCTTGAGGCGCTAGCGCGCTATTGTCGTGAACGTAATATTTGGTTGGTCTGCGATGAAGTGTACTCAATGCTGACCTTTGAGGAGAAGCATGTATCTCTGCGCAAGGCTGCATCTGAGTTGGATAACATAATCATCATTGACGGCTTATCTAAGTCTCATGCTATGAGCGGCTGGCGTCTGGGTTGGGTGGTTGCTAGTAAGTCGGTAACAGACCATCTTCTGGACTTCACCTCCTCGGTAATCTTTGGTTGTTGCCAGTTTGTGCAGGATGCTGCGGCCTTTGCCTTGACTAATGATGAAGAGTATATCAATGGTGTTCGTGAAGAATATCGTCAGCGCCGAAATTATGTCTGTGAGCGCGTGGCTAATATCAAAGGTATTAGCTGTGACATGCCTAAAGCCGGTATGTTTGTCATGATTGACGTATCTGATTTAGGTGTCGATGGCCTGCAATTTGCGCAACAGTTACTCGACGAACAGGGCGTATCTGTGCTTCCTGGCGTAGGCTTTGGCGAGTGCACCGCCGGTTATGTGCGGGTATCGCTCGCTCAACCAATTAATGTGATCAGGCCTGCGTTTGATCGAATAGAGCACTTTTTAGAGCAGCGTTCAATTCTTGCTTGCTCTGGATGATATTAGCGGACTAATAGCTTCAAATAGACTATAATAATGCGCTAAATTAGATCAAAAAAGGACGTCTTATGAACCCAACCTTCTTTAAAATTATTGCGATCATTCCGGGCATTGTTGTCCTTCAAAATGCGCTTTTATTTGTACTACAACCTAGTAAAGTTGTGGCTGATCTTGGTATGCCGTTGCTTGATGGTATCGGTAGAAGTACACAGCTTGCTGACCTAGGCGCTTTCTTTGTATTTTCCGCAGCTCTTATAATATACGGCGTCATTCAGTCTAAGAGCGCTTGTTTACGAGCGGTAGCTCTACTTCTTGGCTTGGCTGCAGGGCTAAGAGTGTTGGCTTGGGCTGCCCACGGTGCAGATTTAGCGACGACTTTAATTGTCGCGGAGACCGTTTTGGTGGTTTGGTTAGTGGCATCTGCGGCGTATATGGATAAATTAGTTCAGGGTGAGGAAAACAAATGAAAGCCATACGATGGATTTTAGGGCAGCTTATATTGGTGCTCGACGCGATTACCTCACCTAAGTCAGCCGTCAGAGAGTTGTCAGTGCAGAAGGTTATAGACGATGCGACAGCTAGCATGTCTATGTATCAGTTCAAGACTTGTCCATTTTGCGTCAAGGTTCGCCGAGAGCTTAAGAGGTATGCTCTAAACATAGAGTTGCGAGATGCTAAAAATGACGCTGGCATTAAAGCTGAATTGGTCCGAGAGGGTGGTCGGCATAAAGTGCCTTGCTTGCGTACAGAGAATCCAGATGGCAGTGTGCAATGGCTCTATGAGTCGAATGATATTATTGCGCATCTTAAAAAAGAATTTAAATTAGCGTAG
>JAPKEJ010000078.1 GCA_028822155.1 Porticoccaceae bacterium | reverse complement strand
CCAAGCTTCTCAGATAGAGAAATAATTTCTTCATTCATCACTAAAGTTTATCCTCGCACCAACGTTTGAGGAAGCGATTTTGAGTATTTTTGTGATTAATTTCTTATCCAAGCTTCCATCTCCGTAAGATCCAAAAAAACCCAAGGGATCTCGCCCTTGGGTTTATAGCTAACCTGAATATTTAGTTAAAAGCTATAGTTTGCCTTCACATAAACTGCACGACCCAGCGGGCTATGTTGCTTAGAGTCATAGCTGTAATTGGCAGCGTCAATAACCCTTGGTGGCTCCTCATCTAATAGATTCTTAGCACCTATGTTGAGCGTCAGATTATGACCATCAAACCCCGTCTTGATGGTGATGCCATACTGAGCATCCACAGTGGTGTAAGAATCAACCGCGTCGGCTCCGTTCTTGTAGCTAGTAATATAATTAACGTTCACATTAGCATTTTGATTGCCACTAGCCCACCCGAGATGCATGTTGCCCTTAGTTTCGGGTAAAGATCGAGCAAAATTACCACGATTGAACTCACCTAAAGCATCGACTGTTCCACCCGTTGGAAGAGTGATATCGTACTCAAGCATGTGAGCGACATTTAGTCCCACCGTCCAATTTTCACTCAAAGTCAACTTAGATTCGAAATCAATTCCGCTTACATCTACGCTGGAGGAGTTGAAGTAATCAACATTGATACCGGCTAAGGTGCCAGTATCAGTTCTCAGGATATCTGCACCATTAATGTCTGCAAGGATCTTACCCTGCGCGTTTTCAACCGTGATCAGGTCGGTGTAATCTACCGTCCAATAATCTAGTTTAAAGTCCAAGCTATCAGTCGGTTGAACAATAATACCAACGTTAAAGTTGTCAGATTCTTCAGCCTTAAGGTCGGGCGACCCTGATTGAGTAACGCGTATAAATGCGGTACCGCCTTTCGCTGTTCCATCTGCATTGTAATCCTGTATTCCTTCCAGCTGCACAAGTTGAGCGTTTATCTGCGAAAGAGAAGGCTCGCGGAATGCCGTACTTGCTGAAGCGCGCAGAGCAACATACTCTGAAACCTGCCAGCGCACAGCAAGCTTTGGATCAACGCTACTGCCGCTGTCGAGACTTTCATAGCGAACCGCCGTAGTAATTTCTACAGCTTCACCCAGTGGGATTTTAGCTTCAGCAAACGCCGAATAACCGCTCCGGGAATGGTCTATCTCGGATACGCCGCCCAAGAAAATTAAGTCAATCGGGATGGCTTTTCCGCTGGCGTCAAAGGTTATCTCATAGAGATCATCAGTCTCAGTTTTATAGCCCTCACGCCTAAATTGAATTCCTGCAGCCATTTCAACGACGGCACCAGAAGCCAGAGTCATGAGATCACCCGTTATTACCCCATCAACCACTGTGAGATCCGTTGTCCGCTGAGTCTCAGTCATGTAGCTCAGGTGATCATAGAGACCCTGACTGTTGTTTTCAGGAATAAAGGGATCATAAAATTCATCGCCATTGGGTCCACCTTGACCAATAAAGGCACTTTTAAGTCTGGAGGCAATGGTATCTGGCTGAAATGCCGTGTACTTGTTGCTACTGTGAGTCACTGCAGTATTCCAACCCCAGCTGTTTTCGAGTGTACCGGTTAAACTAACCGAGCCTCGAAAGGTATCATTCTCACGCGGTGCATTAGGTGAAGGATAGCCAAACGCGAAAGGTCGCCCCAACCACGCCAAAGGAACACCGATTGGGTTACTTGGGTGAGAACCTCCGATCACGGGGAATGTTAAATCAGGATAACTGGGTGACTGGGGATTCTCGGTGACTTCATTGCTGCTATAGCCCAGATCGGCCACAAGCTCCACACCATTGGTAAAATCATGAGTTAAATTGGCATATAACTGTGCTCGTGTTTCCGCGGCAACAAGGTTGAATCGCGGGCCGTAGGCAAAGCCACATAAAATATCACCAATGGGTCGGCCTTCTGAGTAACTTGCACAGCCTGCGTTGGGAATGTATTGGCCTGGAGCATAAGTGCCCGCATATGGGCCAGAATCAACTGTAACACTCGGCAGACCGACCAACTGCGGCAGAGCAATAAAGCTACTACCAAGAGAGCTATTTGCATTGTCGACTAAATCAGGGCGATCGGCTGCACTTAATGCCGACCGATCAAGATAGTTGCCCGCGAGAGTCACGTGAGTGGTGTCGTTCCCGGCACCCCAGATGAAGCCCACGGAGTTGTCATCTTGATCACCATCACTCACCTGTTGGCTAGTAGCACTCAACTCAAACCCGTCGAAATCTTTACGCAAAATTAAATTAACCACTCCAGCGATTGCGTCAGAGCCATAGGTCGACGCAGCACCTTCTTTTAATACTTCTACCCGCTCTAAGGCGTTAATTGGAATGCTGCTAGTATCGACGAAGACGCTGCCATCATTGGCTAGCCCGCCTGAGATAGTCTGTCGGCGACCATTGATAAGCACCAAGGTAGAGCTTAAACCTAGGCCACGGAGATTGATGTTTGCTGTTCCCTGAGTTGAGCCCTGTGTAAACGAATCAGTTTGATTTTCGGATCCAGAACTAACCGCTAAGTTGGCTATTACATCAGCGACGGAGGTAGCCCCTATACCTTCAATAAAGCTTCTATCTAAGATTTGGACAGGCAGCGCGGCATCGCCAGGCGTCCCCTTAATATAGGAGCCTGTTACTTGAATTTCTTCGATCGTGGATACCCTACTATCCTGAGCGATTGCGGAAGGAACACCAGCCAAAAATATACAATTGACGACAGCTAAAGCTAGTTTTTTTCGGTTAAGGTGATTTCCATATTTCATTACTATTACAGACATATATTGGCCCTATTAGGTTAACTGATAATTATGACTATGCGTTTATGCATGATATTAATATATAAACATGGCTACCACGACTTTAGAGCCAGACTTTATGCGACCAATAAGTTCTATAGTGCGATCAAAGGACTGGTTGATAACTTGTCTAGCATTGCTGCTAAGGCTGGCGCGACAAAAATCTAGCAAGTATTTAAATCTAGAGCTGCCATTATTTGAATTACAAGTAGTTTGGAGGCGCTATAATAACGTTGAAATAATATCTGTCAACTAATATTGGTTTTTATGGTTAACTGCTCAACTTGATAAGAAGATGTTGACAAAAGGTAGGTGCATGGAGGGTCAATACTTAAACTAGATAGTCACACTGGACTGACTTAGACCACCCTGACCGCTCTAACCGATAAAAAGTACCGTCGCGACTAATAATATAGGTCGGCGCAGTGTTGATCTGACTGTATTGCGCTAATCCAGCCGTTATTCTGCGGCGTTTGGCGGGCAATAGCCCTAGGTTTTTATATCTATCTAGCATGCATCTAGATCCCTAAAGATAAGAAACCACACAAAAGAAGTGGCACTACAAATTTAGGTTAAATACAAATCAATTACCAACTCACTATTAAATAGATTATTACGGACTTCACAGCCACCAAAGTGGTTACTGTCTAGATTTTCAAGCAATTATTGTGCAGGCCGAATCCTTTATGCGGAACCACAAAGTATCTACTTAGACGGGCGAGTCACCGCGTAAGCCCAGTAAATAAATATGAACTGAAAGACTAGCCTTATATAGAGTAACATCGGTGCGATGTCTGGGAATAGATCGGTATTGATAGCCATGTGTATATTCGCAGGAAAAACGGCAATTAACAAAACCACAAGACCCCAACCTGCGGCAGAGCGAAGACGGGGAACGAGAACAGAAACACCACCTAAGATTTCAAAAAAGCCACTGATATATACAGCTTCTAAATGCAACGGCAAGTAGTCAGGCATTATCGCAAGGTAAAATTCTGGGTTAACAAAATGATCAACACCTATGTTAATAAAGAATGCAGACAGCCCCAACAAGAGAACTGTTTTCACCCAGCTATGGGGAAGATTTAACATACCGACGATTTGTCTAAACTGCATAAGTTACCTTTCCTATCAGTTGACGCCAATAGAGCCAAATTCAGCCATTAGCCGGTCGACTATCGCCTTCTGTTCAGCACGAAGATCAAATTTATTACAAAAGCCATCGTTCCACGCATTGTGAGCATCCACATCTGGGTCCCCTACATTGATTAGCGATTCCCAAACCATCATGCATTTTTCTAAATCAGTCGATGCCGCATGATCACCTATACCCATTAATAACGATTCCATAGTTGCATCCTCAACACTCATGCGCAGTAAATCGGTCTTATCCAAATGGATGTAAGCAGGACTAGCCGTCGTAAAGCGATTCCACTCCAGAGAAATTCCTTCATCAGGAATTCCTGAACGGGCGAAATTGCTCCAGGTAGCCATAACAGTAGTCTCCATCTGAGACCGAGCCGGGCCCTCGGGGTAGATGTATGAAGAGATCGGGCCATAGTTATACTGGCCTGTCACGAAAGCGATGTCAGTTCCATGAGCGGCACCAATAATATTGGGGAAATCAGCAAAGATAGAGGTTTCTTGATGGTCCCAATCAAAGCGATAAGCATAAAGCTGATCATAACCAGCCGCCTCTAGCGCCTGCAAGGGAATGTCAGCACCCCGCAGTTTCCACGCATGAGACCGTGTGCGGACCCAAAAGTCGAAAAGATCGGGTTGCTTAACGCTAAACGCAGGAGGCAATAGTTTGGTAAAAGGATAGCTTACGTCCACAAAGTAACGATGCAGCCCTAACCAAAGCGCGACCTCGTCCTTAGTCGCACCAGCGATGACCGGTATATTTTTAGCGTATTCTTCACTACCCAGCGCACTCAATAATCCAATTTCAGGAATAACAATTCCATCAATGGTTGTCAGAGGCAAATTGTCTATACCCTCTCCATTGTAGTAGAGAGCGACCAACGCTCGGGCATCGACATTCTTCAATAGAGCTCTCATCTGGGTGGAGCTGCCGTCTAGCTCAATATCTTTACTAAGCTGCTCAGAAATCTGCCAAGCGCCTCGTTCAATCAAAGGGTTTTGGCCCATCTCGTTATAGGCGTCTTGCTTTGTATCACTGGTAGTATAACCAGACTGCGATATAGCCTTGTGAAACAGGCCATCGGCGAGCGGTGATGCCAGCAATGCAAAAACATTATGACCGCCTGCAGACTCTCCAAAAATCGTTACACTTTGCGCATCACCTCCGAATTTAGCGATGTTTTTCTGAACCCACTTAAGAGACTCTATGATATCTAGGGTGCCAAAATTAGACGTCTGATCCAAACCTTCTTGTACACTTTGAATGGCGGGATGGGTGAACCACCCCAAAGCACCCAAGCGATAGTTAGTCGTTACCACGACTA
>JAPKEJ010000036.1 GCA_028822155.1 Porticoccaceae bacterium | reverse complement strand
TGCCCGCCGCGCAAAGCATGCCGACATCAGCTCCGCCATAGGCCACGATAGTTAGCTCTTTTAAGTCTGAGCGAAGAATTTCTCGGATGAGGGCCATAGGTTTTCGTCGAGGCCCCCAACCACCAATGCCGACGGTCATGCCATTACTAATTTGTGCAATTGCCTGCTCAGCAGAAACTATCTTGTTCATGGGCAACTCCAAAACCTGATTAAAAATGACGCTGCGGTAACAGTGGCTCGCCCCAAAAGTGTTTGAGGCCGTCCATAGACATCGAAACGATAGTATAAATACAGCACCCAGATTATGTGAGGTGACCCTTAGGCAATCATCATCCATTAGGACTATGACAAAAAAGTCCCACTCAAATATATTAAAAGCTCATCAAAGAAAACTGAACCGACCATGCTCTACAATACCGTTGATAGTCCCTGCAACAGTAAAACCATCCCGCAGCTTGTTAAAGCGGCGGCTGAGCATTTTGGTGATCATGTTTTTATCGATGACAATGGTTACAAGATTACTTTTCGGCAGCTCCATGAGCAGTCACGCCATGTTGCTGCAGCCCTAATGCTGCGAGATTTTAAGCGAGGTGATAAGGCCGCAATTTGGGCCCCCAATATGCATCAGTGGGTGGTCGCGGCGATGGGGATACAAACCGCCGGTGGCGTACTGGTAACGATAAATACTCGATACAAAGGTGGTGAGGCCGCTGATTTACTGCGCCGAGCCTCTGTGTCTATTTTATTTAGTGTCGGTGAGTTTCTCGGTACTGATTACCCCGCAATGCTCATCAATAAAGATATCGGCTCGGTTAATGATATTGTGATTTTTAATCCGTCGTCTAAGAGCCAATCTTCATGGGATGATTTCCATGACAGCGGCGAGCAATATCTCAGCGAGCATGGCTGTGATGCGCTGGATAAAAGAATAGCAGAGATCCAACCAACTGACCTGTCAGATATTTTATTTACCTCTGGCACTACAGGCGCACCTAAGGGTGTAATGACGTCTCACGAGCAAAACATACGGACATTTAAGACCTGGACCGAGTTACTGGGCCTTAATGAAAGTGATCGCTATCTGATCATAAACCCCTTTTTCCATAGCTTTGGCTACAAGGCGGGAATTCTTGCTGGCCTAATGCGTGGTACCACGTTGCTGCCACACCAGGTGTTTGACCCGGAGTTGATATTAGGACGCATTGAGTGTGAAAAAATAACCATGATGCCTGGGCCTCCCACGCTATTTCAGTCGATCTTATCATCACCCAATCTCAAAAAATTCAACATTTCGAGTTTATCCAAAGCCACTACTGGCGCTGCTGTTATTCCGGTAGAGTTGATCACTAAAATGCGACAAGAACTTGGCATTGATACAGTGTTAACTGCCTATGGCTTAACAGAGTCCTGTGGGTTGGTAACTATGTGTCGCCATGAAGATAGTGACGCAACAGTAGCAACTACCTCTGGTCGTGCTATCCCAGACATTGAGCTTAGATGCGTAAATCAGAATGGCCAGCCTTTAGAGGTAGGTCAAGCCGGTGAGATTATAGTTAGAGGCTTTAATATCATGCAGGGTTACTTTGAAAACCCAGCGGCAACTGCAGAATCTATCGACACCGATGGCTGGTTGCACACCGGTGACATAGGCTATCTGGATGCTGAGGGCAACCTATCAATCACCGACCGCCTTAAGGATATGTTTATTACCGGCGGGTTCAATTGTTATCCCGCTGAAATTGAAAACCAACTATCACTACATCCCTCTATCGCGAGTTGCGCAGTTATTGGTATTCCGGATGAACGATTAGGCGAGGTTGCTATGGCATGGATTGTTTTAGAAAGAAACTGCATATTAGACGAGCAACAGTTGATTAGCTGGAGTCGTGAACGTATTGCCAATTATAAGGTTCCTCGACAAGTCAAAATAACAGACAGTCTTCCGTTAAATGCCTCTGGGAAAGTATTAAAAATGCAGTTACGCAGTCTTGCCGCCGATCAAAAACAATAGACCCCAATAGAATTGATGGAGAAGTATGATGACAATACAAAGCCTTGGATACATCGGCGTAAACAGCACAGACCTAAGTCAATGGGAAACATACGGCACCCAGGTACTGGGCATGCAAGATGTCACTGACCAGCATTCAACGGGTGGCAACAGCCTCTTACTAAAAATGGACGAACGTCCTTTTCGCATGATTATCGAGAAATCAGATGTCGATGGATTTGGCTTTTGCGGCTGGGAAGCAACGAGTCAAAAGAATATGGCGGATACAGTTGCCTCCTTGAATGCAGCCGGTGTCAACGTCACCAGCGCCAGCCCTGAGCTAACACAACAGCGCTGTGTCACCGAGTTGGTTAGGTTTAGCGACCCTGCTGGGAATCAACATGAGCTGTACTGGGGTCCGGTATCCAATTCTAAACGAATGGTTTCACCGGCTGGAGTCAGTGGTTTTGTAACCGGCGAAATGGGTTTGGGTCATGTCGTACTGCCTGCACCTAATTTCGATGAAACAAGCGCATTTTTTACCGATGTCCTTGGCTTTGGTCTCTCCGATTTAATGAACATTAAATTCAGTGACGACCCAGCAGAACCTAATAAGCGGCTTTGGTTTATGCACTGTAATCAACGCCACCACTCGATCGGTTTATTTGAGATGGACTTCCCTGCAGGTTGCGTGCACGCGATGATTGAAGTTGAATCAGTTGATGAGGTTGGACTCGCTAATGATCGGCGTATTGCACAAGGGGTAAACCTCTCAGGCACTCTTGGCCGCCACACCAATGATCATATGTTGTCATTTTATATGCGATCTCCAGGTGACTTCGACATTGAGTATGGCGCCGAAGGCCGAACTATTGAAGATTGGGACAAATTTAGCGTATTTGAAAGTACTGTTCCCAGTTTTTGGGGTCATGACTTCAGCGTAGGGCAAGACTAATAGAAACAGCCTAATTCAAATGGGGTATGCGGAAAATCCATAATATTGCGACTATGCATTTGCTTTTTTCACACCAAGCTTTAATAAAGAGATTGCTATTTTATGTCTGATATTAACCCATGCGATTTACGTGATACGTTTGGTTCCTTCGCCACAGGGGTGACCGGTGTCACCACACTATGTGCCGTTGATTCCATTGCAAAGACACCTGTCGCAATGACCGATTACAACACCTGCTTTGAATGTTCAGTAGAACATAAATATGCCGGAGGAGATCACGAGATTATTGTCAGCAGAGTATTAGATTTTGACAATAATGAGCGCGCATCACACACCAATCCATTGCTGTTCTACCGTGGAAAATACACCAAGGTGGCGTAGATAAATGATTAGACAATGATAGGTATAAGCTAAGTTTGAGAGGGCTAAAAAATGCACACTGTAAATCAAGATGTTTTAGACATTATCACCAAAAATGCAGACCAAGGTAGGTCTGATCGTAAAATACCGACCGAGAATATACAGGCACTAAAAGATTGCGGTTTCTTTGGCATGCTTTTGCCCAAATCGTTAGGAGGCTCTGAACACACGCCACAAGAATTCTTTCAGGATCATCTAGCGATCGCAAAATCTGACATGAGCACTGCTTGGGCCTGCGGGATTATTGCCGTGCACCCCTATCAAATTGCGCTAATGGATGAGCAAGCCCAACAAGACGTGTTCTCGGATGACCCCACCACCCTCATAAGTAGTTCATATAACCCGGTCGGTGCAAGAGTTGAAGTCGTTGACGGCGGTTTTATGGTGAGTGGACGCTGGGGTTGGAGTTCTGGATCGGATCACTGCAGTTGGGTGCTTTTAGGTGGCGTAATTCCTACTGAAGGCTACCGCACGTTTTTGATCCCACGAGAAAATTATGACATTGAAGATACCTGGCACGTGATGGGTCTGCAAGGAACAGGCTCTAACGACGTAGTGATAGATACACCTGTATTTGTTCCTGGCCATCGAACCCACAAACAAATGGATGGTTTTAATTGCGTGCAAAGCCAACCTAACCCTATGTATCAAATGCCATGGGCCCAAGTCTTTATTCGAGTGGTCTGCACCCCCGCTATTGGTGCTCTAAGTAAGGGTTTAGACTTATTTTTGTCAGACCGAAGTACCGCTAGTACTGACATGACAAAGCTTGCGGGAGATGTTGAAACCCAAACGCGTATTGCGGTTGTTCGTAATATTATTGATGAATGCCAGACCATCATGTTTAAAAATTTCGATGAGATGCAAAGCAACAACTGGCAACCTTCAATCGACCAGCGAATTCTCTATCGCTATCAGTCAAGCTTAGTCATAGAGAAATGTATTGAGGGTATCGATACCCTATTTGATGTAGCCGGTGGACGATCAGTGTATTCAGGCCACGCTCTCCAGCAAACATGGAACGACATCCATATTGCCCGAGCACACGTTGCTAATAGTCCTGCTATGTTCGCGCGAAACCTAGGTGCTACACTCTTAGGCGTTGAGAACACTGACGTCTTTATCTAAAAGAGTATTTATCATGACAGTGACCGTTCCCGAAGGCAGTTACGCTCATCTCAGCAATGGTATGGATCTTCATTATCTTGAATTTTCTACAACTAATGTTGGCGCACCTACCGTTGTCTTTATTCATGGTAGCGGCCCCGGGGCCAGTGGATGGAGTAATTTTAAACAAAACACAGAGGCATTTTGCCTAGCTGGATATAGAGCCATCATTATTGACATTCCTGGCTATGGATACACCAGCAAACCTACTAACGCCATCTATAGCTTAGACTTTTTCACTCAGTATCTCGATGAATTTATGATCCACAAGGATATCAATAGAGCGGTTTTGGTTGGTAATTCTTTAGGTGGGGCTATCGCGGTTGGTTATGCCTTGGAGCACCCAGACAAAGTAAGTCATTTAATATTGATGGCTACCGGCGGGATTGAAGAGCGCGAGGTCTACTTTGCTACTCAAGGTATTCAAGCGATGGTTAAATACCCAATGGGATCACCAGAATTCACAAAAAAGGTACTGGGTGAGCTGTTAAAGCTGTTGGTATTCGATCCAAAGCATGTCACCGAGCAACTGGTTAATGAACGCTGGAAAATTTTACAAATGCAAAACCCCCAAGTGTTAGCGTCTATGCAGATACCAAACCTAACCGACCGTTTACCGGAACTTAGCGTTCCTATATTGGGGTTTTGGGGTTATCAGGATAAATTCTGTCCAATCTCTGGTGCACAAACTATTATAAGTCAGTGTAAAGATGCTCGTATGAATATGCTGAGCCAATGTGGTCACTGGGTAATGGTGGAGCACAGTGCTTACTTCAACAAACAATGTATCGATTTTTTACAGGATAATTGATCAGGGTATCTCCTATGGCTTTACAAAGCGCTTTAATTGAGTCTATCGCAAAACGGCTTTATCTAGCCCTAAAACAGGGGACGACCATGAGTCCATTGACCGAACAGTATCCTCACATCACCATTGAAGACGCCTACCATATCTCGCGACAGGTCCTGCAGCTCCGCATGGACAACAACAATGAGCTGGTGGTGGGTAAAAAAATTGGGGTCACGTCTGCAGCAGTACAAGATATGTTGGGCGTATTTCAACCGGACTTTGGCTTTCTCACCCACACTATGGCGTATGCGGATAATGCCGACATCCGCGTAAGAGGTAACCTCATACAGCCGCGCGCTGAAGCGGAGATTGCATTTCGGTTAAAATCAGACCTTAAAGGGCCTGGGGTAACCGAAATTGATGTGCTTAATGCCACCCAATGCATTATGCCCTGCTTTGAAATTGTCGATTCGAGAATTGAAAATTGGCAGATAAAAATCCAGGACACGATTTCCGATAATGCCTCCTGCGGTGTTTATGTACTTGGTAATGCTGAGATAGATCCGAATGGAATTGATTTAGCTAATCTAGAGATCAAGGTTTACAAAAACTCGACACTGATTAGCCAAGGAAAGAGCTCAGCTGTGCAAGGAAATCCTCTGACTGCCGTAGCTTGGCTTGCTAATACCCTCGGGGCTGTCGATATCCCTTTCCTTGCGGGGGAAGTCATCCTCTCTGGATCTCTCGTTCCTTTAGAGTCGGTTCAAGCCGGTGACCACATGCACCTAGAATTGTCGGGAAACGATATTGACACCTGTACCGCTACCTGTTGCTTCCTATAGCGAATTATTACTAAGGATCTATTTATGAAAAAGAAGTTACGCGCAGTCATTATTGGCCCAGGTAATATAGGGACAGATCTTCTCATGAAAGCCCTGCGCAGCGATTGGATAGAACCAGTTTGGATGGTGGGCATTGATGAATCACCGGGTATTCAGCGCGCTCGAGACTACGGCCTTAAAGTCTCTACTAATGGCGTAGATGATATGCTCAATTTTATTGAAGAAGACAAGATCAAGATTGCCTTCGATGCAACGTCGGCCTATGTGCACGCTGAGAATTCCCAAAAATTAACAGCCCGTGGTGTGACGATGATTGATCTAACCCCAGCTGCCATCGGGCCCTATTGTGTGCCACCAGTCAACCTTGACCAGTTACTTAAAGAGGGTCATCAAGGCAACGTAAACATGGTGACCTGTGGCGGTCAGGCGACGATACCTCTGGTCGCGGCAGTGAGTCGTGTGCAGGCCGTCTCTTACGCTGAAATCGTAGCCACTGTGGCCTCTGAATCGGTGGGCATGGGCACCCGAGACAACATAGACGAATTTACCCGTACGACATCATCCGCCATCGAAAGCGTCGGCGGAGCCGGCAAAGGTAAGGCCATTATCATTATTAATCCGGCCGAGCCGCCACTAGTGATGCGTGACACGGTCCATTGCTTAACCGTTGATACACCGGACCAACCCGCAATCACCGCGTCTTTCCAAAAGATGATTACAGAAGTTCAGAGGTACGTACCGGGCTATGTAATGCTCAACACACCAATCTTTAATGATAACCGGGTCACTATTTCCGTTCAGGTTGAAGGTCTGGGAGACTTTCTACCCAAATATTCAGGCAATCTAGACATTATGACTGCCGCCGGCCTGCGCACAGCGGAAATGCTAGCGCAGCAACCAACCTAATCATGCCACTGGCATTAAATATTAAGCACAGAGTGTTCTTATGAATCTTTTAGGTAAACATGTAATTCTTCACGATATGTGTCTCCGTGATGGAATGCACCCCAAACAGCACCAAATTTCCATAGAGCAAATGGTTAATATATCGGGGGCGCTTGATCAAGCTGGTGTGCCATTGATAGAGGTCACCCACGGGGACGGTTTGGGTGGTGCCTCACTCAATTACGGATTTGCTGCTCACACAGACGAAGAATATATGACGGCAGTGGTAAACACTGTCAAACGGGCAAAAATTTCGGCCCTATTACTCCCCGGTATTGGCACAGTGGATCATTTACGCATGGCAGCTGAGTGCGGGGTAACAACAATTAGAGTGGCGACTCATTGCACAGAAGCTAACGTCTCTCGTCAGCACATTAATCTGTCCGAACAGATGGGGCTAGATACGGTCGGTTTTTTAATGATGGCTCATATGGTCACCCCCGAGCAGCTTTTAGAGCAGGGGAAACTGATGGAGTCCTACGGCGCAAACTGTATTTACTGTACTGATTCAGCCGGCTACATGCTCCCAGATGATGTCACAGCACGGATTGCCCTATTGCGCTCGGAATTACACAAAGACACACAGATCGGATTCCACGGACATCATAATTTAGCCATGGGCGTAGCAAACTCTCTAGCGGCTCTGGATGCAGGCGCAGACCGAATTGATGGCTCTGCCGCGGGTCTTGGTGCGGGTGCTGGCAACACGCCTCTGGAGGTCATGGCTGCGGTCCTAGACCGTATGGGCGCCACAACGGGTATCGATATATTTATGCTCATGGATGCCGCAGAAGAACAGGTGATCCCTATAATGGATGAGCCTGTAAGGCTCAGCCGCGATGCTTTAGTACTTGGCTATGCAGGTGCTTATTCATCATTTTTGCTCTTCGCTAAACGAGCCGAGCTAAAATATGGCGTACCCTCTCACCAAATCTTATTAGAAATGGCCCGCCGAAGAACCGTTGGCGGGCAAGAGGATTTGATTGAAGACATCGCCATCGAAATGGCGGCAGCAGGAAAGTACTAAAAGTTATTTCTCACAACGGTGGTCCAAAGTTATCCTTAAATTAAATTTGGTCAGACAATCTGGCTTTTGTTTTCTATGGTATTCTTGAATATGGCTCTATATTAGACTAAACCATCTATTATATAGCTATGATATAGATTTATGAGCTCACCCCCAACTTAAGGTTATACAACTCTACCATGCTGGAATCCCTGCTCATCTCCGACTTCAGTAAACTTCTTGGCTACATTTATGATGGCCATATCGAAGAGGATCCTTATAGCAGTTTTTTGGAAAATATTCGGGAAATTCTGGAGCTTAACTTTGCCTCAATGACGCTTAGGGAGCCCATTGGCGACGACGGTGGCCTACTCTTTATCTCTTGTGACATACTGCAAAAAACCTTAATTGACGATCATGAAAATCCTTATACCGACAGGTACTACACTTCAGATCCTATGCACAACCTACCTTGGGGTACAGCGGTAACTCTAGATGAATGCGTATCCTATAAGTCCCTTGAAAACAGCAAGCTATATACAATATGTATGGCCCCTATCAATATCTACCATATGGTGGGCCTAGATCTTAGAAACGCCAATGGGCAGCGCTTTACGGTCAGGTTTTGTCGTCCAAAAACAGCTGACAATTTTAATCAAGCAGAAAAAGTATTTGTAGCCGAAATTGGTCAGCACATACAGCGTGCTGTTGCCAATGGGATGCAGCTAATTCAGCTGGATAGCGAACGACAACTTTTTTCCAAAACCATATCAGGCCTATCAATTGGTATCATTACTCTTGATGAGAGAGGTAAGGTTATCAATCAAAATAAGGCTGCCGAGGAATTTCTTGCTCAGAAAGACGGGATCTATGTTATCAATGACCAGTTACATTTAGACAATACTAATGACAAACAAAAGTTGAATGATTATATCGCTGAGGTCAAAGACGCACAGCGTAGGCAACTCATAGCACCTGTCAATGCTATGACCGTTGAAAGACCTTCAGGTGCCGTACATTTAGAGTTGTTAATCAAACCATTAACGGTTGATCAAACGGTTGAATCCGCAAAAACACCTCATCTGATGATCTTTGTTAGTGATCCAGCCAAGAAATACGAGATTGATATTAAAATGCTGCGCTCTCTTTACAAGCTAACCCGTGCAGAAGCTATGCTTGCCAAACACTTAGCTGCGGGCGACACGCTTGATCAAAGTGCTGGTAGTCTTGGTATTGCCCGCAATACTGCTCGAGCTCAGTTACGGTCAATATTTGCCAAAACCGGTGCTACCCAACAGTCTATGCTGGTAAGTTTGATTCTAAAGAGCCTGGCAACTTTTTCTTAAGACAAGCCAAACTTTAGGCTCACTATTGTTGTCTTAACACTCAATTTATTTTTTCTTCAATGGTCGAAAATAAAGTGCTGCGATGCACTGTGCACCTCATAGATAAGAGGTTAAAAATTAATTAGTGATGTAATCAATTAAGCGAGTATTATTTTACCCACGTTATAGTTTGATATTACATTGCCCCCAGAAGGCTCGCATTGAATCTACTTTGCCCTCTCCATTAAAATGAAACACGTCAATTATCTGAATTGACATCGTTCCTGACCCTGAAGCGGCAGTAACCTCAAATGGAAATGCCACCTCATCCCCCGCCACTCTTATGTCACCAGTCAATTCTGCACCATCAACCATTTGAACGGCCTGTTGATAAAACGTCGTAATCGCATCTCTACCTCTTAATATATCACTACCCACCGGGTCTTCGATCCAAGCATCCTTGGCGTATAGGGAAACAATAGCCTGATGGTCAGAGCTGACCAAACAAGAAAGATATGTCTTAACTGCTCTCAAAGCATCATAGTGTTCAATCATACTTACCTCTTAAGTTAGCGTCGTCATGCGATTTTCACTGGGTATGCATAGCTAAAAATTAGCACCTATTAATGTGTTAGCTTATTGATCTCGATGTGTTCAAACATCATCCAACAAGACTATAACGGGGGGGCGTAATAGTCTTGCTGTGTAAGCACGCTGCATGAGGTCACTCGCAGGTGCCGAGAACTAAAGGCTAGACGGTTGCAGAGGGATCTACAGGATTAATAGACAAAAAAAGGAGGCTTGTAAAAGCCTCCTAAAAGTTTAGGGTCAGATGTAGCTCATCGAGAGAACGCACCAATCCGGATCGATACGTCTCATAAAATGAGCATCAGTTCCAGCTACAGAGATTGCTGCTACTAGGCTGATACTTTAAGGCTAGTCTATAAAACCGTTATTATCTAATCAATATCGCATTAATTTGAAATTCATTTAAAAGGCTCAAATGAGAAATTAAAGTGACTTTGTCGCTATTTCATAAACATCTTTTACTAAATTTGGCTCATTCGCTATATTTTGCAATGCATCTCGCATCTGTTGACGATTAGGCTCAGGGTATTTCTTCCATCGAGTTAAGGGGGTAACCAACCGAGCGGCAATCTGTGGATTGACAGTGTTTAAATCCAGAATCTGCTGGGTCAAAAACTCATACCCAGAACCATCAGTCGCATGGAAATTGACATGATTGGCATTAGCAAATCCACCAATTAGACTACGGATTTTGTTGGGATTAGTCATACTAAAGGCGGAATGGTCCAGTAAAGCCTTTACACGATCCAGTCCATTAGGCTGGCTATTGGCAGCCTGAATTTGTAACCATAGATTCATTACTAGAGCTTCATCTTTAAATTCATCTAGGAACATAGCCAACGCTTGAGTCGAATACTTAATGGCAGTCGGACAGTTCACCAGTGCGCTAAGCGCCGCAGCTTGATCTGTCATATTATCAGCATTTTGGAACTGATCCCAAGCTAATTCTACTCCGCTGTCGACCAGCATGAGATAACCTAGAGCCGCATTTTTAAGGCTTCGGCTACCCATTTGTTCAACGCTGGGGGCATAGGCTTGGCGTATGTTATGACGTTGATAAATAGCTTCCAACTCATCGACCAAACAGCCTGCCAATGCTGTACGGAGGAATGATCTGGCATCATGAATCGCAGCGACATGAATAGTCTTAGCTTCTTCATGAAGTAATGCCTCAGCAGGCAACTGTAGCATCAAGGCTACCATCGCCGGATCTAAAGATTCATCGGACAGCAGTGCTTTATATGCGTCTACTAATTGTCCGTCGAGAGTCATAGGCCGCTCATGCAGACTGTCATGCATCAGCTGGTTTAAAACTGACAGGCTTAGTGTCTGACTGGCATCCCATCGATTGAAACCGTCTCCGTCATTGGCCATCAAATGGGCCAACTGCTCAGTGCTGTAGGGGTAGTCCAGCTTTACTGGGGCCGACAAACCACGCAATAAGGAAGGGACTGGCTCAGCATCAATATTCTCAAACACTAACTGCTGGTGAGGCTCGGTCATCTCGAAGATTATTTCAGTCTGACCATCACTACTCAGTACAATGTCTGACCCATCTGCACCTACTAGGCCAAGTTTTACGGGAATCACAAAGGGGAGATTTTCACTCCGTCCTGATGTTGCTGGACTGCTCTGCTCAAAATCAAGCGTATATGTTTTCGCATCAGCATCATAGACTGAACGAACTTTTAGCACAGGAGTACCCGACTGCTTATACCAGCGACGGAACTGAGTCAAATCACGGCCACTAGCATCTTCCATCGCACTAACGAATTCTTCGATAGTCACCGCCTCACCGTCGTGGCGGTCAAAATATAGATCGCTACCCTTACGGAAATTCTCAGGGCCCAATAAGGTATGATACATCCTTACAATTTCAGAGCCTTTCTCGTACACGGTGACGGTATAGAAGTTATTGATTTCCATATAAGAGTCAGGCTGCACCTGATGCGCCATGGGGCCAGAATCTTCAGCATACTGGTGGGTACGCAAGTAGCTAACGTCTTCAATTCGCTTCACCGTAGGTGAATTCATATCCGATGAAAACTGTGAATCACGGAATACGGTGAACCCTTCTTTGAGGCTTAACTGAAACCAGTCTCGAACATTAACGCGGTTACCCGACCAATTATGAAAATACTCATGCGCAACAACCCCTTCGACTCGCAAAAATGAGGCATCGGTGGTGGTTTTAGGGTTAGCCAGCACTGCTGAGGTATTAAAGATATTTAAACCTTTGTTTTCCATGGCTCCCATATTGAAATCATCAACCGCAACAATCATAAAAATATCTAGGTCGTACTCACGGCCATAAACCTCTTCGTCCCAACGCATTGAGTTTTTTAATGACAACATGGCGTGGGCGCATTTATTTAAATCTTTCTCTTCAACGAAAATCTGTAATGGAATTTCACGACCCGACATAGTGGTGAAGCTATCTTCAACCTTACCCAACGTTCCTGCCACCAGAGCAAATAGATGCGATGGTTTTTTGAATGGGTCGTGCCAAGTTACTGTGTGACGGCCATGATCTAAATCAGCGCGCTCTATAGCATTACCATTTGATAGTAGTACCGGATAGCTGGCTTTATCGGCCACAATTTTGACGGTAAACACAGACATAATATCTGGGCGATCGGGGAAATATGTTATTCGGCGGAAACCCTCAGCTTCGCACTGAGTGCAGTACATAGTCCTCGATCTGTATAGGCCCATCAGAGAGGTATTTGCCTGGGGCTGAATCAACACTTCGCTACTGATCACGCAGCTAGAGGGTAAGTTAGACAATGTGAGCATGTTATCTGTCAACGAGTAAGCGCTTTCACCCAAACGCTGACCATCCACCTCAATCCATTGCAGCTGCATAGCCCCTTTACTATTCAGTTCTAATGAACCGGATTTATCTTCGCTAGCTGGATTTCGTCTAACTGCCAACTTAGTGGTCACACGAGTGTGCTCAACGCCAAGATCAAAAACTAGGTCTGTAGTATCGATCAGAAACGGAGAAACCTTATAATCATCTAAATAAATAGTTTGCGGTAAAGCGTCTTTCACTAGAACTGTCCTTGAATTAATTAGCTGAAAACTGCACGTTATAGGCAGTATATTTACGAATATTGATCACGCCGGTATCGAGAATAAGATACTGCCCTTTAATGCCTTTTAATACACCCTCAACAAGGGGTTGCTTATCAAGATTAAAACTCTTCACTTTTTCGGGAAACTCATGTACCGGAAAGTTAATCTCGGTGGTGGTCTCATTATAAAGGCGCTGTAACGCTTGCAGCCCAAACTCTTGTTCAAGGAGTTCTAGGCCTGCCTCAGATTTTGCGAGTAACGCATCTCTTATAGCCTCCAGATCTACTCGCTCAGCATTGCCTTTTAGCATTTTCTGCCAATGAGTTTTGTCCGCCACATGTTCCCGCAGACAGTCTTCGATCAAGCCAGCCTGATAACGAGTTTGCACCCTAAAAATCGGTAGCCCCTGGGTCGCGCCCTGATCAACCCAGCGAGTTGGCAACTGATCACCTCGCGTGATGCCTACTTTGACGCCAGAACTATTTGCCAAGTAAACAAAGTGATCCGTAAAACAATATTTTTCGCCCCATTCAGGATCCCGACATGTCCCCCGGTGAAAGTGACATTTTTCGGGACTCATAATACAGAGATCGCACTGAGGTAACTTGATGAAACAGGGGTAACAATAACCCTGACTAAAACTCTTCTTCGACCGACGTCCGCAGTGTACGCAGTGGATGTCACCCAAATGCTCGATACTAATGTGCTTGCCTACCAATGGGTTTAGCTCTATTCGCTGATCATCAAGAGGAAGTTGGTAGGTCACCGTATCACATAATTTAACATCCATTTTAGCCAGGTGGCCGGAAGCTTTTATATCCATCATTCTTTCCATACTAAGGTTTTGTCTTCATCCGATGGCTCGCAAGCCGTGTTTTTTGGCGGTACATAGCCAGTGCGCTGTTGCTCTGGCATCGACTCTTCGTAGGCAATAATGGCCTGCATACATAGGGACTTTTGCTCATCCGACAGCGATCGTCGGTCAGGCCACTTACCCACCTCTACTGCCCGCTTCAGGCTTTCATAAACCTCAGGGGTAATACTGTTCAGTAACTGTTTAAGATCCATGCTCACCTTTTAACCGATGAACCAAACCAAAAGCCAAGCCCAATAGCATTCCTACTAATAATCCACCCACATGAGCGGCATTAGCGATGCCAACACCAAGAAAGAATGTTACGACTGGGGTCATACACAACAATAGCCATCCAATCATAAAGGCGACTATACCCTTCGGTAGAGCCATTAAAGGTTGAGGGGCCAGCATGTTTTTTATCCAAATATAGCCTAAAAGTGCATATACCACACCAGACATACCACCAAAATTTACAGCACCAGACCAGCTATATTGTGTGATATTCGAGGCAAGGCCGCTCACTAGAACCACAACCATTAAGTGCATCGACCCCATAGACTGCTCGATGCGTGATCCCAGCATAGACAACCAGAGGCTATTAAAAACAAAATGCAACATACCAAAATGTAAAAATATGGGCGTTATAAGCCGCCAATATTGACCGTCTGTGATACCGCTAAAACTCAACGTCTGTCTCGCCAACGCATAGTCGAGACTAACCAACATCCCGCCAAGGGCACTGAGAACTATTAATGAAGTAACGGCTGGATACTGTTTGGCAACCCTATACCAATTTGGCTCTTGAGACATAAAATAAAAATATCCGTTACAAAGGAAACGTTAATCGCGTTCTGTAACTACGCCGAGGCGGCTACCCCAGCCCAATTTTGAGCGACAAACCCCGTAAAAGTTATTATCTTTAGGGTGAATCAGCAAAATATCATGGGCATGCTTCTGAATTTTAATAACATCTCCCGGTTCGGTCACGATATCATTGTGTCCATCACAGGTAATCAGTGGATGTAATTTGTTTCGTGTACTCACCCTCAACTCAATCTGAGCACTCCCATGTAACGCTATAGGCCGACTGCTCAGTGTGTGAGGATTTAGCGGCACTACAACCATTGCATCCAACTCAGGGAATAGTAACGGTCCACCTGCAGACAAAGCGTATGCAGTAGACCCTGTTGGCGTCGCAACAATTAACCCATCAGATCGTTGACTGTAGACAAACTCATCATCTACATACAGCTCAAAAGTCATCATCCGAACCGACATGCCAGGGTGCAACACGATGTCATTTAAGGCCGTACCTGTGCCGATAACATGGCCATTACGAGTCACCGAAGTCTCCAACATAGAGCGACGGGTTTGTTTATACTCTCCGAGCAATACCGGCAGAACTCTAGCCTCAATTTCATCCGGAGATATATCAGTCAAAAACCCTAGTTTGCCGCGATTAATGCCCAAAAGAGGGATGCCTAGGGAAGCCATTTTGCGGCTAGCGCTGAGCATACTGCCGTCACCCCCAACCACAATACCAAGGTCTATCTCGCCGGAAAATTGAGTAATAGGTAGTATCTTATCGACCGTCCAATCAACCAAGTTAGCCGTCTGCTCTTCATACACGACCTCACGACCCTGGCTGACTAAGAAACTCTCTAGTTTATTCAGAGATTCCTTAACTGCAGGTAAATCAAGGTTACCAAGTAATCCAATACGCTGAAAATGTGCCATTTAAAGTTTCACCAGAGTGATTTACTTTAATTATACAGACTGTAAGCTCATTTCTCTCTATTTCAGGCATAATATTGCGATATTCTTATTAGAGCTCATATTTCAGTGGTCATGTTAGATAAAATAATATCAAGCATAGTTCTCATCGGCATGCCTGGCGCAGGGAAAAGCACCATAGGCATCTTACTTGCAGGCAAGCTAGGTTTAGAATTTGTAGATACAGATACGAGTATCGAACAGGAATGCGGAAATTCCATCCAGGAACTCCTAGATAAAAGCGGTTACCTAAGTGTACGCGCGTTAGAAGAAGCTGTTTTGCTAAAAGTGTCCACGAAAGGCAAAGTAGTTGCCACTGGGGGTAGTGCGGTATATTCCGCCGCAGGAATGGCGCATTTGAAGACCAATGCGATAACAGTATTTTTAGATATCAACAGTGAGGAGATTAATCATCGCATTAACGACTTTGACGACCGAGGGATTGTAAGAAAGCCAGACCAGACGCTTGCTGAACTATTTACCGAGCGCCGTGAACTTTACCTTCGTTATGCCGACATACGCCTCGAATGCAACAATCAAGACGTTGAGCAGTGTTTGGGGCAGTTAATTAGGTCCACACAGCCCTTTATCACCTCTTGAAACTTATCGTTTCATCCCTCACCAACACAGCAGTCTTTTCTATGATTTTAATACCGTGAGTATTGATTGGCTGAGATATTCTATATTGTTGGAGTTAACACCAGCAAGATTGACACGCGTCGACGAAACGATATAAATACCAAACTCTTCACGTAGCCGCTGAAGTTGCTCGGACGTAATACCTAAAAACGAAAACATGCCCTTTTGCTCTTTAATATGGCTAAAGTCCATGCCAGCTTCATTGTCTTGAAGACTGTCGCACAACAGAGTGCGCATGGATTTGATTCGCAACCGCACCGCCTCAAGCTCGGCTTGCCACTGAGCTCGCAACTGATCATCGCCCAACACCATAGACACTAGTAACGCACCATGGGCTGGGGGCATAGAATAAATTGACCGAGCGGTAGACATCGCCTGACTCACTACGATATCTGCTTGATCTGGCGTTTCAGCTATAAAGGTAATCGACCCAGTACGCTCACGATAAAGGCCAAAATTCTTTGAGCAGGAGGAGGCAATGACAAGTTCGGGAAGTCGCTCAGCCATCATCCGCATGCCGTAACTGTCTTCATCCAGCCCATCACCAAGACCCTGGTAGGCAGTGTCTATAAACGGGATAAACCCGCGTTCCAGGGCCAGATCAGCAATTTCATCCCACTGATCGTGGGACAGATCAGCACCAGTAGGATTGTGGCAACAACCATGAAGTAAAACCATGTCTCCAGCTGGGACACTCCGTAAGGCATCCATCATCGCTTGACTGTTAATTTGACGACTGCCCATGTCGTAATAGGGGTATTCTTTTATCTCGAACCCAGCGCCACCTAGTAGTGGAATATGATTAGGCCAAGTAGGCACGCCAATCCATAACTTAGATTCGGGCCGTGCACGACGAATGACTTCTGCACCGACCCTTAACGCACCAGATCCACCCGGTGCCTGAATGCTCTTTACCCGACCAGAACTCATTATGCTGTGCTGCTCACCAAACAGTAGCCCTAACATACGTTGATTGTAGTCAGGGTCGCCCGCCATACCTTGATATGATTTAGTGGTTTCCAACTCCATAAGACGCGCTTGGGCAATCTTTACTGCTTCCATTACTGGTGTGCGACCATGATCATCCTGATAGACACCGACTCCAAGATCAATTTTTACGGGGCGTGTATCAGCTTTAAAGGCGATCATTAAACCAAGAATGGGGTCTATAGCTACGGGCTTTAGAGATTCGAACATTTTAGAGGATTCCTGATGCTATGTTTTAGATGGGCGAGATTCTAACCCATTTCGGAAAATTGTTCAGGGGTTAGGTAAGAAAATCCGTCACCCGTCGGTTAAATTCTACTGGGTTTTCAGAGTGCAACCAATGACCAACGTCATTCATCACATCAAGCTTCATATTCGGAAACAACTCGGCCATCTTAGAATGATGTTTGCTTTGAATATAGGCCGATGTTTCACCTTTCAGAAATAATGTTGGCCCAGAGTAGGGTAGCCCTACTGGGGCTGCAACCAAGGAGGTGCCGTAGTTGTCTGAAATCGAGGACATATTGATTTTCAAACTGTAGTTGCCGTCGGCTTTACGCGTCACGTTTTTTAACAGAAAAGATCTAGTCTGAGGCTCTGGCAGATGCACGGCCATGATACTGTCCGCTTCTCTTCGATTATTGACCTTAAGAACCGATATCGCGCGCAAAGCCTCCAAAGCGGCATCCTGCCGGGGAACATAGGCTACAGGAGCAATATCAGCGACCACTAACTTGGCAACTCTTGATGGGTAATTGAGTGCGACCTGCATACCAACCTTACCGCCCAAAGAGTGACCGATCAGACTCACTGCGGACAAACCAAGGTCATCCAACAGCTCAACAATATCGTCAGCCATGCTTGGAATATCCATTCTTTGGTCGTGAGGAGAGTCGCCATGATTGCGTAGATCGCAGCTAATCACTCGATAAACGGTAGCTAGCTCGCGAGCGAGGCTGCCTAAGTTGGATAAAGACCCAAACATGCCATGTAATAAAATGACAGGTTGTCCGGCGCCTTGGTCGGTATAATTTAGCTTCATTATATGCCCAGAGTTATTCGTTAATCTGTCGATTACGGTATTTATCTTTATTCTTACGCCCTTTAGCGTATAGCTTTGGACGGAGATAGCGACGTAATCTGGGAAACAGATAACCTAGATTAACCATCTTGCCGCTGGCAGCTGGCATAGGGATTTCTAATCTATCTCCTGCTGCTATGCTCAATATCGCATCTGCTACTTCGCCAGCACTGCTCATAGGCTGAGAAAAGACGATGTCTTCAACGTTATCTATCTCATCCATAATAAAACCAGTATCAATTGGCCCGGGAGAGACCACTCCAACATGTATGCCAGTGCCCCGCATTTCATCAGCTAACGCATAGGCAAATGCGCGCAATCCAGCTTTAGTACCAGAATAGGTTGCCGCGCCCTGCAAAGGAGCCATACCTGCAAGTGAGCCGACCATGACAATTCCGCCGCCACCGGCACGACGCAAATAAGGAATCGCCGCACAAGATAGCATTAGGGGCGCACGAATATTAATATCGACCATAGCCCCCACGTCTGCAGGATCGACAGCCTCAAGGTTGCCTCGGCTATGCATACCAGCATTATTGACCAGCACATCAACAGTCCCAAATTCCAGCTCAGCCTTTGTCAACAGGGCCATACATTGTTCGGTATTTGACACATCCATTGCCATGGTCAACACCTTAGTGTGTACCGATAGCTCCTCTTCTATAATGTCCAGCCCTTGTTGACCCCTGGCCACTAATACCAGATTAGCTTTTTGTGCCGCAAAGGCCCGAGCACAGGCAGCGCCTACACCTGCAGAAGCGCCAGTGATAATAATTGTTTTTTCTCTAAATCGCGCACCCATTGCTGCACTCCCTTGTCGTTGACTTGTTATTGTTATCGACCCTGATTTCAGAGCATGCCAGTATACTGCTTGCAATAAATTGATCTAGGTTTTTTGAGGCATATACGGCGCTTAACGAAGTAAATCATCAAGCGCGTGCGCCAGCGATGGAAATTCAAACCGAAAACCACTCTGTTGCAGCTTTTGAGGTATCACACACTGCCCTTGTAGAAGCAATTCAACACCCATCTCACCAAAGAGCAGTTTGACCATAAATCCAGGCATGGGCAACAGCACGGGGCGATGTAATGTTGTTCCCAGAGCCTTAACAAATGTTTTGTTGTCCACTGGGTTAGGGGCCGTTGCATTAATGGGCCCAGATAATTCTGTGTCAGCGATGCAATGTAATAAAATATTAACCATGTCAGTAATATGGATCCAGGACATCATCTGGTGACCATCACCGATCGGGCCGCCTAACCCGCATTTAAAGGGAAGAAGCATTTTTGCCAAAGCGCCTTGATCGCCAAGAACAATACCGGTTCGCACAGTGCATACCCGAGTGCCTAAAGATTGGAGCCGATTAGCACTTTTCTCCCAACTATCACACAGTTGATGAGAAAACCCATCAATAACCCCACTATCCTCGTACTTAGGGTCTGAACCCGAACCATAGTAACCAATGGCCGAACCGCTAATTAAGGTCGCAGGCGCAAGCTTAGGCCCGCTGAAAAAGTCATAGAGGCTATTAGTCAGCCCTGACCGGCTAGCATAGAATTTCTTTTTTTGGCTATCTGTCCAGCGACTTTCTGCGAGGGGCTCACCAGCAAGATTAACGACTATGTCAATAGCTTCATCTGCAGCGATTTCATTTAAATTAGAGACTATTTTCACAGTCTCCGGCAGAACCATCTTTGCGGCAGCTGGACTTCTACTGAGCACTATAAGATGCCAGCCAAGTTGCGAAGCTGCGCGACAAAAATGACGCCCTATAAACCCACTGCCTCCGGTAACCAATACGGTCTGCATAAAGATACCCCTTGCTGATACTGATTATGGCCTCGAAGTGCCATAATAACCGATATTACACTAATTTTTCTTTGCTCCTCGCTTTACGAATTGCTAGACTTCTTGGCTCACTAATTTCGCCATATCAATTCTCGACAAAACAAGCTGGGTAACAACGTATGAGTCATGCGGACAAAGTATTAGCAGTAAATGATGACCTTCCCATCCGCACGGATCAACCCGTCCATAGTGGCAAGGTACGATCTGTGTATTGGCTGACTGACAGAGATAGTCGACGTTTAATCGAAGAAAATAATTATGATGTGGCGCCAGATGCCCCTCTAGCTATTATGGTAATTAGTGACCGAATTTCTGCGTTTGAATGTATTTGGCAGGCTGAAGGCGGTATGCGCGGTGTTCCCGGTAAAGGAGCAGCCTTAAATGCAATTTCAAACCACTGGTTTAAGTTATTCCGTGAGCAAGGTCTTGCCGATAGCCATATTTTAGATGTCCCACACCCTCTCGTCTGGATTGTACAAAAAGCCAAGCCTGTGATGATTGAAGCGATTTGTCGCCAGTACATTACCGGATCTATGTGGCGAGCCTATGAGAAAGGCGAGCGAACATTTTGTGGTATTGAAATGGTGGACGGCTTAGGTCGTGATGAAAAATTACCCGAGTTACTCATTACCCCCTCAACTAAAGGTATCTTAACTGGTATTCCAGGTGTTCCTGAGGTCGATGACGTCAATGTGTCGAGAGCCGATATTGAAAATAATTACGCAGCCTTTAAGTTTCGTGACCCCAAGGATATTGATGTCTACGAGAAACTTCTCAGTGAAGGGTTTGGGGTGATTAGCGACGAACTAGCCGAACTGGATCAGGTGTTTGTCGACACCAAATTTGAGTTCGGTTATGTGACCGATCGCGCAGGAAATGACAAGCTAATCTATATGGATGAGGTAGGCACTCCCGATTCCTCAAGAATATGGGACGGTCCCAGTTATCGCGACGGAAAAGTTGTAGAAAATTCTAAAGAGAGCTTTCGGCAGCTGTTACTCGGACACTTCCCCGAGCCTGAAATATTGCTAGATAAAAATCGAATGGATGAGCGCAATGCCTTAGCCAAAGATAACGCTTTACCCGAGTCGGTCATGATGGCAGTGTCGAATACCTACGTCAGTCTGGCAGAAAAAATTACCGGCCAAACTCTTGAAATATCTGACAACCCTAAAGCTGAAATTTTAGCCGTCCTACGTGAGAAGTACGGTTTGGTTGATTAGCATTCGATAATATTTACCGGCACTTCCAATACCTGGGTGGCCAAGCCACCTCTTGATGTTTCTTTGTAGTGTTTGTGCATGTCTTCACCCGTTTTGCGCATGGTTTTAATAACCTTATCCAATGACACTAAGTGAGTGCCATCACCATGTAAAGCTATGCGTGACGCATGTATCGCTTTAATAGAGCCCATTGCATTACGCTCAATGCAAGGCACCTGGACTAAACCGCCAATGGGATCACAGGTCAATCCAAGGTTGTGCTCCATACCAATTTCAGCCGCGTTTTCAACCTGTTCTGGTGTACCCCCCAATACTGCCGTAAGGGCGCCGGCCGCCATAGAGCAGGCAGACCCTATCTCGCCCTGACAGCCTACTTCCGCGCCACTAATCGATGCATTCTTTTTATACAAAATGCCGATAGCTGCCGCCGTTAATAAAAAGCTAACTATACCCTCAGAGTTAGCACCGGGAACAAACTCAAGATAGTAATTAAGTACCGCCGGAATAATACCCGCAGCACCATTGGTCGGCGCCGTGACTACTCTACCTCCAGCAGCATTTTCTTCGTTGACTGCCAATGCGTAGAGCGTCACCCAATCTAATACAGCCAAAGGGTCGGTTGAGTCAGGTCGGGCAGTAAGCTGCAGGTACAGGTGATTAGCTCTTCTTCGCACCTGTAATCCGCCAGGCAGTATCCCGCTATTGGCAATACCGCTGGCAATGCACTCCTTCATGAAGCGCCAAAGTTTCAAAAGCTCATCTCGCGTCACATCCGCAGATCGCCAAGCCTTTTCGTTAGCTAGCATCAACTCGGCAATGCTCATATCATTTCTTGCGCATAAGGCTAGCAGTTCTGCCCCTGAATCGAACTCGTAGGGTAACTGCCGGCTATCCTCAACAAGACAGTCATCAGAGTGCGCGTTACCATCGACGACAAATCCACCACCAACTGAATAAAATGTTTTTTTACAAAGGGCTTTGCCCTGCGCGTCAAATGCGGAAAATATCATGCCGTTCGGATGGAATGGCAAGCTTTTACGTCTATGCAGGAAAAAATCCGTCGAATGGTTATAGCTGATCCGATGGTACCCACAGAGGTTTAAACGACCATTATCACGGATATTAGCTACCCTCGCGGCTATACCTGCGACGTCCACAGTCTCTGGTTCCTCTCCCTCTAAACCGAGTATTACGGCCTTTGGCGTGCCATGCCCTTTACCTGTTGCTCCAAGAGAACCAAACATTTCAGCAACCACCCGAGTCACTGATGGCAAGAGTCCCTCGACCCTCAAATAGTCGGAAAATTGAGCTGCAGCCAACATTGGGCCAACGGTATGCGAGCTTGAAGGCCCTATGCCTATTTTGAATAAATCGAGTGCACTAATTACCATACATTACTGCCTACTTACGTTGCTATCGGATTCTCAAAAGGTCGTAACTAAAACCTTCATAGTGAAGGCTTAGCCTGAGATTGATTCAGAGATTTTGATAGGTTCAAGGAATAACTATAATGGTCGCATTTGTTGCGTCAATATAATGTTTTAAAAACGAAGTGATCATAACCAGTAGCGACTGTGATTCATTTAAAGATGCCCCGCTGACATGAGCTTTCTCCGCTAGAATCCCATAAGAGACTTTTTACCAATCAAGAAAAGAGGCTTTACCTATTACAATTTCACGACGTTTCAGTTAGAGTTTCAAAAAACACAAGATGGCAAAGAAAATGAGCGAAGAACAGTCAATGAACATCGATTCACGAAAGTTATTTAATATGGGCGTAAATATTCTAGTGGCCGGTTTCATTCGGCAAAAACCTGAAGATGCCAAGCGACTGTTTAAAGAACTTAAACAGGGTAATCAAGTTCAATCTGGCGAATTGACCGCGAAGGAAAGCGGTATGGTCATTCCAATTAAACTTGAACTAGACCGCAGTGAATACCGAGGCCAATTCAACTATCCAAACTTCGAAGTTTCATTGCGGACGATGCTGGAAAAATTTGAAACGGAGGCCCGAAAGGATAAAGAACTCAAAGATCTACATACGCTGACTAATGAAACTACGGGCGGTCTTTTGTTTAACTTACCTACTGGGGTTCAGATCGGCGAAGATCTGAATGTTCTGATGATGGCCGTCGAGCCTCTGGATGAACACTTGATCGTCAAACTGATGTTCATGAATCCTGAACAATTCCAGGCCTAGGTACTATCGCGCCTTTAAAGCAAGCCAGATCAGCTAAATCAGGTGCCATTCGACAGAGTTAAGTCTCTGATCTATACTGAAATAGAAGGCGCTTGTGGACTCTAGGCGCTATGCAGTTCAGCGCGCCTAGAGTCTCGCTTGACCTTCTCCATAACTTATAAAAAAAGGTTGGGGTTAGCATAATGAGACGACATTTTTATATTAGTAATGATCTGGATGATCTAGAAAACGTAGAAAAAGAGCTTGAAAGTCATGGTGTTACAACGCCACATATTCATGTTTTAAGCCTGAATGATGGCGAGGTTGCACAACACACTAAACTGCATGAAGTAGAAGCTGTACTGCGAACGGATGTAGTGCACGGCACCGAAATAGGAGCACTGGTTGGCCTCGTCGGCGCTGCTGGCGTCATAGGCGTCGCACACTTCTCCGGCTGGGCGCAAGGGCCCACATGGATCCCTTTTGTCTTTCTCTCTATTGTTGTTCTAGGCTTTTGTACTTGGGAAGGCGGTTTTTTTGGTATTCAAATTAAAAACAAGCGTTTTGCCCGCTTTGACTCAGAGTTGAAAGCCGGGAAACACCTGTTTTTTGTCGATATAGAACCCGAAAAAGAACAGCTTTTATCCGACATCATCGGGCACCACCCAACCCTAGAAATGGCAGGCGAAGGCCCTTCTGTTCCTCACTGGTTTATTCGTATGCAAGAGCGCTTTAAGCACTTTGTAAAAGTGATGCCCTAAGGTTTTAACCAAAAAATATTAAGCGATTAAGGTTAGTGTAGCTGGCCTCACTGGCCATAAGTGCTATGAGAACCAAAATGCAAAGAGGCGGCGATAGAATTGCCAGCGTAAAAGCGATCCTTTCCCACACCATATGCATGAATACGGCGACAATAAGTCCGGCTTTTAGGAACATAAACACGAGGATAAGAGTCCACCGAAGCATTCCCTGATACTGCAAATAGTCGACTAAATAGGAAAAACTACTTAATACAAAAAGCAATCCCCAGACTTTAAAATAAAGGCTAATAGGGTGCTGTTGAGGCTGTGTGTCAGTGTTATTTTGCATGTTTAGTTCCCCTACCACAAATAAAAGAAGGCAAAGATAAATACCCAGACTAAATCAACGAAGTGCCAGTAGAGGCCCGTAATTTCAACGATCTCATAACCCCTTTCTTCATAATCACCACGCAGTACTTTTAACGCCACTACAGTCAAATAGATAACACCAATCGAGACGTGAAAACCATGAAATCCAGTGATCATAAAAAAGGCAGCACCAAACTGAGGCGCACCCATTGGGTTGCCCCAAGGTCGGACTCCCTCTTCAATTAATTTAGTCCACTCGAACGCTTGCATACCCACGAAACAGAGGCCAAATACTGCGGTCACTAACATCAGATAGGCTGCCTGTTTGCGTTGGCGGCGATAACCACAATTCACAGCCATTGCCATGGTGCCACTGCTCGTAATAAGCACAAAGGTCATAATAGCGATTAAGATCAGAGGGATATGTTCCCCTGCTATGGTTAAGGCAAAAACTTCACTAGTATTCGGCCAGGGTACGTCAGTGGTCATACGTACCGACATGTAACCGACTAAAAAACAGCTGAAGATAAAGGTGTCGCTAAGCAGGAAAATCCACATCATGGTTTTCCCCCAAGAGACATTTTTAAATGCGTCCTTGTCAGAAACCCAGTCTTCAATTAGGCCGTTCATACCGCTAGTAGTTGGTTGAGTCGTATTATCCATATCTCTAGTCTCCCAGTCCGCAAAACTTAGCAATGGCGGCGTAGGTGCCTGGAGAACTGGACAATAATGCAAACAACAGCATCCATACCACCAACAAAAAGTGCCAATAGGTAGCACATAATTCTACGCTTAATCTTGTTAGCGCTAGACCTTGCTCAGTTGGCAGTCGACGTTCACGGCCTAGCCGGACTGTAGCGACTATCCACGCCACTAAACCACCCACAAGGTGCACCGCATGCAAACCGGTCAGTAAAAAGAAAAATGCGTTTGCAGGATTGCTATCTGCAAAAAAACCGCGAGTAGTTAAGAAATTCCAAAACGCTAACTGACCCACCAAAAAGCCAATCGAAGACAGGCCCGCTAACATCAGTAACTCGCGACTATGGCCCGGTTCTGACTGCCGAAGACTTCGTCGTG
>JAPKEJ010000077.1 GCA_028822155.1 Porticoccaceae bacterium | reverse complement strand
ACCCCCGACCAAGTGGTTCGAAGCCACCTACTCTATCCAGCTGAGCTACGGGTGCGGCTGAGCAGCGCGCAAGTTTAACGTATTTGTAAGTAATATCTAGTTTATCGCTCTAAATATTGTAGTTTGTTTTTAACGCCGTCCCATTCCGCGGCATCTGCGGGGTGTTCACCTTGCTCGGTTATGTTAGGCCAGATCTCGGATAGTTCTGCGTTGAGCTCAAGAAAATTCTCTTGGCCCTCAGGTATTTCGTCTTCGGCAAAGATGGCTTCTGCAGGACATTCAGGTTCACAAAGGGCGCAATCAATGCACTCGTCAGGGTGAATTACCATGAAATTAGGACCTACATAAAAACAATCGACAGGACAAACCTCTACACAATCCGTGTATTTGCATTTGATGCAGTTTTCTCCAACAACAAAAGTCATTCCGGGCTTCTCTTACAAGTAATTAGGTGAATTCAGCGGCGGCAGTATAGCAGGAACATTTGCCAAATAGATGCTTGTTTTTACTCTATACGAATGCCGCACTTAGCGCAGTTTTTTAAGTTCGTAGATCAAATCTAATGCCTGTTTTGGAGATAGCTCGTCAGGACGTAAACTATCAATGCGTTTCTCGACCGGGCTGCTTACTGGCGCAAGATATAGTTCTTTTTGGCCTACTGTGTTTGAGTCATCAGCGGGCTTATTCAAAATCAACTTTGAGGGGCTTTGTGCCTCTAAAATAGCCAGTTCACGACGGGCAAGATCGATGACTGAGTCTGGTATCCCCGCTAATTTAGCGACCTGTATACCATAGCTTTTGCTGGCGGGCCCATCTTGCACACTGTGAAGAAAAACGATGCTGTCATTGTATTCTGTAGCATCAAGATGAATGTTAACTGCACCACTAACCTTTTCCGGTAGGGTGGTCAGTTCGAAATAATGTGTGGCAAATAGAGTAAAGGCCTTAACTTCGTCAGCTAGATGATAAGCGCAAGCCCACGCAAGAGATAAACCGTCAAACGTGCTAGTACCGCGTCCGACTTCGTCCATTAATACTAAACTTCGATGGCTAGCATTGTGCAAAATGTTGGCTGTTTCGGTCATTTCAACCATAAAGGTTGAGCGCCCACCGGCGAGATCATCCGATGACCCGATGCGTGTATATATTCGGTCCGCCAGGCCAATTTCGGCCGATACGGCAGGAACAAAGCTACCAATCTGAGCCAGTAGCACAATAAGTGCAGCTTGACGCATATAGGTTGATTTACCGCCCATATTCGGACCTGTGATAACGAGCATTTTACGATCGTCGTTCATCTCTAAATCATTGGCAACAAAAGGGTCACCAGAAACTTGTTCGACTACGGGATGGCGGCCACCCTTAATATTAATACCTGGCTCGGTCTGTAATTTAGGCTGGCAAAAGTTAAGGTTGTGAGCTCTCTCGGCAAGAGTTGCAAGCACATCTAGTTCGGCGATGGCAGCTGCGCACTGCTGTAGCTCTGCGAGATCTTGATTTAACGTTTCAATGAGTTCGTCATAGAGATATTTCTCACGGGCAAGGCTGCGGCTCTTGGCGCTAAGTGCCTTGTCCTCAAATTCTTTTAACTCTGGGGTGATAAAACGCTCAGCATTTTTTAGTGTTTGCCGGCGGATGTACTCCACGGGAGCTTTATCGCTCTGACCGCGAGAGATTTCGATGTAATAACCATGCACGCGGTTATAGCCAACTTTAAGCGTTGCGATACCCGTTTTGGCCTTTTCTCTTTCCTCCATGGCTAATAAGAATTCACCCGCATTAGTATTTAGCGCTCGCAGTTCATCAAGCTCTTGGTCATAGCCATCGGCTATCACACCACCATCACGAATCACCATTGGTGGATTTTCTTGAACAGCAGTATTTAGTAAATCGGCTAGCTTAGGTATTGGTTTGGCGGCTTCTTTAAGCTGGTCTATATGTTGGACTCCACAGTCTGTGAGAGCAGATGTAATTTGTGGCAGGGCCGCTAAAGAATCGTAAAGCCGAGTTAGATCTCTTGGTCGAGCAGAGCGCAGGGCCACTCTTGTAAGGATGCGTTCCATGTCACCCACCTGCTTAAGTTGGCCATGCAATGTTTCGTGCAGATAATTACTTTGCAGTTCGGCGATACTATCTTGGCGAGCTTGCAGAGTAGGTAGATGCTGTAGGGGGCGATTTAGCCAACGTCTCAATAATCGGCTTGCCATGGTTGTTGCCGTGTTGTCTAAAACATCCAACAGCGTGTGTTCAATACCACCGGACAGGTTTGTGTCGAGCTCAAGATTACGCCTAGTGGCGGCGTCTAACATGACTGAGTCATCTCGATTTTCAGCAGTGAGGCTGCGAATGTGTGGAAGGGCACCACGCTGAGTGTCTCTTGCATACTGCAATAGACATCCTGCTGCGCCTATACCTACAGGTAAGTGATTGCAGCCAAAGCCGGCTAAGTCTTTTGTCCCAAAATGTTTGTTAAGTGTTCGGTGGGCATTATCCAACTCAAATTCCCATGGCCCTCGACGCCGAACACCAGAACGATTATTAATAAAGTCTAAACCGGTAAGTTCTTCTGAAATCAATGTTTCGACGGGATTTAAACGCTGTAGTTCACTGTGTAGCTCTTCATCACTTGTCACTTGCATGAGCTGAAATTGCCCACTACTCATATCTAAAGTGGCGATTCCAAACTGATCATCCTGCCAGTTTATAGAGGCTAAAAGGCTGTCGCTACGGTCGTCTAGTAAGGCCTCGTCCGTTAGTGTTCCTGGGGTCAAAACCCGCATTACTTTGCGTTCAACAGGGCCTTTACTCGTCTGGGGATCACCAATTTGCTCACAAATTGCGACGGAAAGACCTTGTTTTACAAGCTTTGCAAGATAGCCTTCTGCCGCATGGTAGGGCACACCACACATTGGAATGGGGTTCCCATTGGCTTTACCTCGGGCTGTGAGGGTAATGTCCAGTAGTTGACTCGCCTGTTTGGCATCCTCGAAGAACAATTCGTAAAAGTCACCCATACGGTAAAACATAATATCGTTAGGATGCTCTGCTTTGATGCGCAGGTACTGCTGCATCATTGGCGTATGTTCGGTCTTTGTTTGGTTTGTCATAAAAAAGTCTAAAGTTAGTGCTTGTTGGGGTAGCCAGAAATCTTGGAGTAATTATGCCATAGTTGAGTGAGAATTCAGCGTATAGGCTCAGGACATTTTTGCATAAACGATCGAATATCAAGTTTTGAGCCGCGGACGTCTAGAAATCCTGTTTTCCTTGTCAATTTTGCGGTTAAGTTACGGCTACTTGTGGTCCTCGGCGGACTCGCTATTATTTGGGAGGATATTTAAAATTGACGTTTTAATTCTAATGAAAGCCCTCGGCCTTCACCAACAAAATAGCGATAACTGCCAAAGGCATAGTCTGCTCGATCCGCGATCCGCCGGTCACCTAAGTTAGTCATCTGCAATCTAAGATCCCACTGGGTATAGCGTTTTTGTACGGTCAAATTGAAGATATTATGTCCTGCATATTCTTGAGCATTTTGGGGGTCGAGGAAATACTTGCCTAGGTAAACCCACTCCAATTCAGCTGTAATTTGCTCTGAGGGTTCCCAGAGCAATTGCGCGCCACCCTGCCAGCGTGGGGCAGTATCAATGTCATTACCGTTAATCGTCGTGCCGCTAAACAGTCGGTCATAGGTGTATTGATGTTTGGACCAGGCGCCAGTAGAGGTTACCTGCCAGTCTTCGTTTAGTTGATAGCGTAGCTTCCATTCAATACCTTGGTGGCTTGTCTGGCCGTCATTAACAATGTAACTATTAGAGTCTTTAACAATGACTTGATCTTTGTCCATGCTGTAAATGGCGAGTTCTGCGTACCATTGTTTTGCCCGATATCGAACGCCCGCCTCTATACTATCTAGCTGTTCAGGCTTAATGGTTGTTATCTCTTGTTCTTTCTGGAGGCGATATAACTCGTTTATTTGTGGTGCTCTATAAGCGCTAGAGAGTCGAGCGTAGACTGACGTAGCCGGCGCGAGGTCGAACTCAACGCCCAGCTGAAAATTAATATCGTCAGTTTTATCAGATCGGTCACTCGGGCGATAATATCGACAACTGCCGTCGTTAGAGTTGCAGTCTGTTCCATCAGCGCGGGTGCTGCCGTCGATCATATTGTTTGTGTAGTCATAATCTAACGATTCATAGCGTAATCCAGCTTCGATTGTCACTTTGTCGAGGGGTTTCCATTCGGCATTTGCAAAGATAGAAAACTGCTGACTATTGACCTCAAAGTCATAATGCTGACCTTGGTAGCGAACATTATCTGGAACACCTAGTGGATTGTCTTGAGATTCCTCTACCCACATATCAGCCCACTCAAGGTCGGCTCCGGCCCAGAGTTTAATGTCTCCAGTAATGGGCATTTGATAGCTGGATTGAACACCGGCACTTTTCTGCCCGTTAGCTTCGGTTGGCTGGCCTGGCAAATAGTGTTGTAAAAAGGTCATCGAGCTTTTTCGAACATAAGGCGTTAGCTGCCAGGTACCTGTGGTGCTCGTGCCGCTAATATTAGATGAAAGTCGGGTAGCATTGGCGTCTCGGTAGGCTTCTGGATTTGGATTTGTTTTCCAGAGGCTAGAGTCCTTATAGGATTCAAAACCTTTGATGTAACCGGCTGTCTCTTGGTTTAAATTAACGTGAGAAATATGTGTTTTAACCGACAGGTCATTGTTAGACCAATTGTGCTTAAGAGAGACCTTTTGTTGGTCAAAGCCCGATTCGTCTTTGAATCCTCCATCTTTCACGCCGTTAGCCGCTATTTGCCATTCCTGATTTCCTCGCGCGCCTTTCCATCCAAGTTTGGCTCGATGGTAATCATGACTGCCGGTCTGTAGAGAGAGGTAATTGCGAGTAATATTCGGTGATACTGAATTAATAACGCCATGCATAGCGTTTGAGCCATAAAAAACAGTGCCTGGACCGCGCCAAATTTCTAAGGCGGACGCTTGTTCTGAGTTGACTTCAAATAGTTGATTGACATTACACATGCCTGTGGGGCGAATTGGCAGTCCATCTTCGGTCGTTAAGATCTCAGCACAACTGCCCGCCCCAGTAAATACCGGTGAGCGCACGGCGGCTAATAACTCTTGACCATTACCGCGACTTAACCAAACTCCAGCCAACCGTGAGGCCGCCTGGCTAATATGTACATGGCCCATCCGCTCTATTTCTTCTGGGCTAACACGACCTACTGCCCCGATCAAATGCTCAGCGAGCTGATTGTCTCGTCGACCTGTGACGACAATTGTCTCTATGGAAGCGTCACCTGAAGTTAACTCTTTGGTGGGCGCCAATAGTGATTTATCATCGGCATAAGAGGGAAGAAGTACTAAAGTAAGGGTGATTGT
>JAPKEJ010000076.1 GCA_028822155.1 Porticoccaceae bacterium | reverse complement strand
TCGGTAAAATCGACGCTCTTGGGGACCTTATAGCCGGCAATCTTATTTCTGGAATAAGCAATAATCTCTGCTTCAGTGGCGGTCGTCCCAGGTTTTAGAACAACCACAGCCTTGACTGCTTCACCCCATTTCTCATCGGGAACGCCAATGACCGCAACATCGCCTATGGCCTGGTGATCGAACAACGCATTTTCTACCTCTGCGGGGTAGACGTTCTCGCCGCCAGAGACAATCATGTCTTTTATTCTGTCGTGAATGTAAAGATAACCATCTTCATCTAAGTAACCCGCATCACCGGTATAAAACCAGTCATTTTGAATAGCTTTAGCGGTGGCCTCATCATTCTTCCAATAGCCTTTCATTACACTCTTAGACTTATAGGCAATTTCACCCACCTGGTTGGCCGGCATAGTTTCACCGGCCTCGCCGAAAATACGCAGCTCTGCAGAGGGCGCGGTCTTGCCGCAAGAGCGTAACTTACCGCGAGCGGGATCATGATCTTCAGGGAGTAATATAGTGCCTGCTCCGCAGGTTTCGGTAAGGCCATAGACTTGGCAAAAATCACATTTGAAAATATCCCTTGCCGTTAGCAGCACATCCTCTGAAATGGGGCTAGCGCCATACAGAAGAAAGTCCAGGTTAGAGAAGTCTCTGTCACGAACCCCCGGGATAGAATTTAGGAATAAAATAACGGCGGGAACAAAAAATGCATATTTAATTCGGTATTGCTCTAGTAGATCTAATATCACCACTGGGTCTACATCTTTCAGAATAACGTTGGTTAAACCTTGGGCTAGGCCCACTAATCCAACGTTAACGCCAGCAACGTGAAAAATGGGCATAGCGACGATACTTGCTTCACCTTCAAGCCAGTCACCCCAACCACCGTTTGCGGCCTGATCTAAAATGTCAAGATAGTTGCCATTAGTTAACTGCACGCCCTTGGGGTGTCCAGTGGTACCGCTGGTGTACATTTGCAGTACATCATCGTCTGGTAAGATAGGCAGCAAGGGGTCAGTGTCGTCCTGAGAATTCCGCCATGCGCCGTAGTCTGGCCATACGTCGTGGTTGCCATCAATAGCAATGATCTGCCGAATAGAGGGAATGTCTGAGACGAGCTCTTGAACAACTTCGTAAAACTCTGCGCCGACAAACAGAACTTCAACGGCTGCATTGTTAAGAATGTATTCCATTTCGGGCGCTGCGAGCCGCCAGTTGACAGCGGCTATCACCACATTGGCTTTGACTGCGCCGGCCATGACTTCAAAATAATAGTCACTATTTTTACCTAGGTAACCGATTCTGGTCGAGGGTGGACATTGGGCTGAAATTAGACCATTGGCGACTTGGTTAGCCATGCGATCAAGGTCGTTGTATGTAGTTTCTCGGCCTTCGAAAATTTGTGCGATACGGTTACCGTTTATCTTTGCTTGGTAGCGGCTAATATCGGCAACGCAGTGCAATTGGTCTAGAGCAATCATAGTTTATTTCTCTCTTTAGCTGACCCGTCTTTGCGAATCTATTTATTACTCCAGTGTACTTGCCTTTAGGCTGGGTACAACTAAAACTCTTATTACTAGGCGTCGTAAACCTTAAAGATTAGCGGGATGGTCAGGTTGGTTTTCAGGGCTAGCTTGAATGAATTCAGGCTTAGACATGCAGTGGCCCCAGACCCCATTAATAAGCGGGTAGTTGTCCATAGGGCAGTCAAAACGCTGTGCATTATAAATCTGTGGTATTAGGCAGATATCAGCAAGGGTAGGGGTGCTGCCAAAGCAATAACGGCCGTTGCTGCCTAGCTCCTCAAGTCTGGTTTCTAATGCGGTAAAGCCCTGTGTGATCCAGTGGTGGTACCAAATCAGGTTTTGAGATTCGGAAAGGCCTAAATTGTCAGTTAAAAACTGGGTTACACGCAGATTATTCAAAGGATGAATATCGCAAGCGATAATCTGAGCTAGCGCTCGAACGACTGCACGGTTAGAGGCTGAAGAGGGCAGTAGCGGTGGCTCTGGATACTGTTCTTCGAGATACTCAATAATGGCTAAAGATTGGTGAATCGACGTTTGGTCAGTTACTAAGGTGGGCACCATACCTTGGGGGTTTTGCTGTATATACTTGTCTTGCTGGTGCTCTTTAAGAACCAGACTTACCGGTAGACTTTTCCATTCAAGATTTTTAACCGCTAATGCAATGCGCACTCGAAAAGCTGCAGACGAGCGAAAGTATGTGTATAAGCTAATATCAGAGCGGTTCGTGATAGGCCACCACCTGTTGATCAATTTGACCGAAAATAGTTTGCTGTGTTGAGTCTAGCATCTCAATCTGTATTCGGTCACCAAAATGCATAAAGTCGGTTGTTGCTTGTCCCTTAGCGATAACTTCGAGCATCCGCACTTCGGCTAAGCAACAGGAGCCTTGCGAGCGGTCAAGGTTTGACACCGTGCCCGATCCGATAATGGTCCCTGCGCACAGTGCTCTAGTTTTGGCGGCATGGGCAATAAGTTGACCAAAGTCAAAGGTCATATCAATTCCAGCATTAGGTTGGCCGATCAGCTTGTCATTGAGTATTGCTCTTAAGGGTAGGTGCAATTTACTACCGTCCCATGCATCACCTAACGCTTGTGGCGTTACTGCGACGGGTGAAAACGCACTGCTGGGTTTAGCTTGATAAAAACCAAAGCCCTTGGCTAATTCGCCTGGAATGAGGTTGCGCAGAGATACATCATTGACCAACATAACTAACTTAATATGTTGCAGGGCATCCTGTTGGTTGATACCCATTGGCACGTCATCCACAACGACAGCTACCTCGGCTTCAAAATCGATGCCCCATGCTTCGTCCACCATGGCAATATCTTCCATTGGTCCTAAAAAGGTATCGGACCCACCTTGATACATCAGGGGATCAGTCCAGTAGGTTTCGGGCATTTCGGCACTACGAGCTTTACGAACAAGCTCCACATGGTTCACATAAGCACTTCCATCGGCCCAGTGATAAGACCTGGGCAGTGGTGACGCGCACTTGCCAGGTTCAAAGGGGAGGCTTTTGGCGGTGCCGGCCTCGAGTTGTTTCGCTAAATCATTTAGCTGGGGCTCAACTATTTGCCAGTTGTCTAATGCCGATTGCATGGTCGGCGTGATATGCGTTGCTAAAACATAGTGCTGCAAGCTGCTGTCAACAACGATCAGTTGGCCATCTCGGGCGTGATTAAGGGATGCCAGTTTCATCTATTGCTCCTATTGTAATGTGCCATCATGAAGCCAGGCAGCGTGTTGGGGTGCTCTTTTTGTTCGGTCCCATTCGTCTAGCATAGCTGGAGCCACGGTATGCAACTTATCGAGCATTTCTGCCGTGCTAGTATTAACCGCCAGCTCTAGGCGATGGCCGTTGGGGTCAAAAAAATAGATAGATTTAAAAAGAGTGTGATCAATGGGCCCGATAACACTGATGCCGGCGGCCTCTACTCTAGCCTTTGCGTCGAGCAGGGCATCCATATCGGCCACTTTAAAGGCAATATGTTGCACCCAACTGGGGGTGTTGGGATCAGGCTGCATTTCAGGAGAATGAGGCACTTCAAAAAAGGCCAGAACGTTACCATTTCCGGCATCAAGAAAAACATGCATGTAGGGGTCAGGCTGTCCAGTACTAGGTACCTTGTTTTCTGCTATAGCTAGCTGAAAATCCATATCAAGTAGCTGTTGATAGAACTCCACCGTCTGTTTAGCATTAATACAGCGGTAGGCCACATGGTGAATGCCTTGGATATTCATAGCTAGGCCTCCTTCGCGCCGACGTTATCGATTACGCCGCGATTTAACTGGTCTCGTTCGATTGACTCAAATAGTGCTTTGAAATTACCTTCTCCAAAGCCGTCATCTTTTTTACGTTGAATAAACTCAAAGAATACTGGACCGACCAAAGCCTTGGAAAAAATTTGCAATAGTAAGCGCGGATCATCATGTTGAGTTGACCCGTCGAGTAAAATTCCCCGACATTGCAGTTCTTCTGTGGGCTCACCGTGATCTGGTAAACGCTCATTGAGCATTTCATAATAGGTGTCAGGGGGGGCTGTCATAAAAGGGACGCCGCGGGCTTTCAGTTGATCCCAGCTGTCTAAAATATTATCTGTTGAAAAAGCAATATGCTGTATTCCCTCGCCATTATAGGCCATTAGAAATTCTTCAATTTGCCCGCCTGCGGTCGCTTCTTCGTTAAGTGGGATACGAATTTTGCCGTCTGGCGCCGACATGGCACGAGAGCGAAGCCCAGTGTATTCGCCTGTGATATCAAAGTAGCGGACTTCTCTAAAGTTAAAGATACGCTCGTAGAACTTACCCCAATGGTCCATGCGGCCCCGATAAACATTATGAGTCAAGTGATCTATCACATTAAAACCACAGCCCACTGGATTGCACTCTGAGGTGATAAAGTTAAAATCTATATCGTATATAGACTCGCCCGCAGTGTAACGGTCTATCAGATAAAGGGGTGCACCACCAATCCCCTTGATAGCAGGAAGTCTTAACTCCATGGGGCCGGTAGGAATGTCCATCGGTTGGGCACCTAATTCTAGTGCTCTGGCGTAGGCCGAGGGGGCATTTTCTACCCGGAAGGCCATCCCGCAAGCAGATGGGCCATGCTCTTCAGCGAAATATTGAGCATAACTACCAGGTTCGTAGTTGATGATGAAATTAATATCGCCTTGACGAAATAAGACAACGTCTTTAGACCTGTGATTTGCGATATGGGAAAAGCCCATCATGTTAAAGATAGGTTCTAATAGGCCTCGTTCTGAAGATGCAAATTCAACAAATTCAAATCCATTAAGACCCATGGGGTTGTTGTCAGCGGTGCTCATATCAAATCCTTTAGTGTCAGACCATTGGTTGCATATGCAACTATTATTAGTTGAAATTACAACTAATGTCAAGCATCATGCCTGTATGAAAAAAACCAACCAACAGATTCTAAATCTAGAGCGCTACTTGCCCTATCGGCTATCAATACTGTCGAATAGGATTAGTGCCAATATTGCCGATACTTATAGCGATAAATTTGGGTTATCGGTCACTGAGTGGCGAATAATGGCTGTGGTGGGTGAATACCCTAATGTTTCTGCTGACGAGGTGTCGGTTAAGACTCAGATCGAAAAATCTATGCTGAGTAGGGCAATTACCAAGCTCTTACAGAGAAACCTGTTAGAGCGAGAATTCGATTGTAAGGATAAGAGGCGCTCAATGCTGCGTCTTACCACAACAGGCATATCGGTTTATGATGAGGTTGTCCCAATATCTTATGATTACGAACGGCAATTACTGACGTGTTTTAACGATACTGAAAAGGACCAATTTAGTGAATTAATTGATCGACTTTATCAGCAGGCAGAATCTATTTCTAAAATTTGAT
>JAPKEJ010000035.1 GCA_028822155.1 Porticoccaceae bacterium | reverse complement strand
TCTGATGCTGACCGAGATGCCCTCCATGTGCAAATGGCTGATGAAGCCGTCCACATAGGGCCCTCTGTCTCGGCCGAAAGCTACTTGGTGATCGAAAAGATTATCCAGGCCTGCTTAGATACGGGGGCCGATGCGGTGCACCCAGGCTATGGCTTTTTATCTGAGAACAGCAAATTTCGCGATGCCTTAGATGCGGCGGGAATTATCTTTATTGGTCCAGGCAAGAAAGCGATTGAATCTATGGGTGACAAGATCACCTCTAAGCGCATTGCACAAAAGGCGGGCGTTAACTGTATTCCCGGTTACACCGATGTTGTTCGCGATGCCGAACACGCGATTGAAGTCTGTGCTGAAATTGGCTACCCAGTGATGCTTAAAGCCTCTGCCGGTGGCGGTGGCAAAGGTATGCGCGTGGCGATGAATGAAGAAGAATGCCGAGATGGCTTTGAGCGCGCGACCAATGAAGCTCGCTCGAGTTTTGGTGACACGCGAATTTTCATCGAAAAATATATCCAGCAACCTCGACATATTGAAATCCAAGTGATGGCTGATGGCCATGGTAATGTGATTTATCTGGGCGAAAGAGAATGTTCCATTCAGCGGCGTCACCAAAAAGTGATAGAAGAGGCGCCCTCGCCATTCCTTGATAAAGCAACACGACAAAAGATGGGTGAACAGAGCTGTGCGCTAGCGCGTGCGGTAGACTACCAGTCTGCTGGAACCGTTGAGTTTATTGCTGACACCGATATGAATTTCTATTTCTTAGAGATGAATACCAGGCTCCAAGTTGAGCATCCTGTGACCGAATTAGTGACAGGGCAAGACTTAGTAGAGTTGATGATTAGAGTAGCTGCGGGTGAAAAACTTCCCCTAGCGCAGAAAGATGTCAGCTTAACGGGTTGGGCGATGGAATCGCGAGTATATGCCGAAGATCCATTTCGCAACTTCCTCCCTTCAGTTGGCCGCCTAGTTCGTTATTCTGAGCCTGAGGGTGAAGGCGTTCGAGTCGACAGCGGCGTTTATGAAGGTGGTGAAGTATCAATTTTTTATGATCCCATGATAGCTAAGTTAATTACCTATGGCGAAGACCGCGGTCAGTCAATTGACCGCATGGTCGATGCCCTCGATAACTATTATATTCGTGGTGTAAATCACAATATAAGCTTCTTGAACGCCTTAATGGTGCATCCACGTTTTATTGCTGGTGACCTAAGCACGAATTTTATAGCTGATGAATTTCCTGATGGTTTTAATGCCGATCTAGTCGTACAGGGTGACCCAGCAATCGCTCTAGTTGTAGTAACTGCTATTCATCAACTGGAAGAGGAACGCGCTAGCTTGGTGTCCAACCAGCTGATCGGTCATGAGCATGTAGCAAATCGAGAATGGGTGGTTGTTGTTGGTAATCAACAATCAGAGGTGACTGTTGAGCTTACTGAGAGTGGTTATTTGGTGAGTCTAGGTACTTCAGACTATCAGGTAGAAACAAACTGGAGTTTGGGGGAGCCACTGTTTAAGGCTGTTGTTAATAATAAAGAGATCTCGGTGCAGGTAGAAACTACCGCTAAAGGTTATAGGCTGTTTTATCGGGGTGCTGAAATCAATGCACAGGTATTATCTCCTAAGGCAGCAGTGCTTACCACCCATATGATCTACAAGGCCCCTGCTGACATGTCTAAATATCTGCTTTCGCCCATGCCTGGCTTACTTGTCAAACTGGTCGCAAAAGAAGGGCAAGAAGTTAAAGAGGGTGAGGAATTGGCTGTTGTGGAGGCCATGAAAATGGAAAATAGCCTTCGTGCAGTCCAAGATGGTATTGTGGCTAAAATATCAGCGGTTGAAGGCGATAGCCTCATGGTTGATGAAATTATTTTAGAGTTTGAGTAGCGCTTGAATGACAGATAAACCCCAGTCTTTAGCAGAGCAGGTTCGAGCAGGCGATCGTCGCGCCTTGGCTAAGGCAATTACCTTGGTTGAGTCGACAAGAGAAGAGCATCGCCAGCAGGCGTCAATATTACTTGAAAGCCTAATCCCTTATTCAGGGAACTCTATCCGCTTGGGTATCTCTGGAGCTCCAGGCGCGGGTAAATCAACTTTTATCGAAGTGTTTGGCAACCATCTTATAGAGCAGGGGCACAGTGTCGCAGTATTAGCGGTAGATCCCTCCTCTGCAGTTACAGGCGGGTCCATTCTTGGCGATAAAACTCGAATGGAAACCCTCGCATTTGCAGAAAAGGCCTTTGTTAGGCCTTCTCCAGCGGGAAGAACGCTGGGTGGCGTAACACGCCGCACACGTGAGTCTATCTTGGTTTGCGAGGCCGCCGGATTTGATATTATCTTGGTTGAAACCGTTGGGGTAGGGCAATCAGAGACCGCCGTAGCAGATATGACGGACATGTTTTTGTTGCTGTTATCTCCCTCTGGGGGCGACGAATTACAGGGAATTAAGCGCGGCATTATGGAATTAGCTGATTTAATATTGGTTAACAAGGCAGATGGAGATCAAACGGCAGCAGCAGCTCAAACACAGTCTGACTATAGATCTGCCCTCCATTTTATGAAGTCTCGATTTGACCACTGGCAGCCACCAGTTATGGCATGTTCCTCACTGAATAATCACGGCATTGAAGATGTCTGGCATAAGGTGAATGAGTTTAGTTTGGCGTTGTCTGAAAAGGGGCAATTAGCCCAACTTCGTGCTCAACAGGCCAAGTCTTGGATGTGGTCTGAAACGTCAGCATCTCTCATCGCAGACTTAAAAGCTAACCCCGAGATCAAAAGGTTAGTCCCTGAACTAGAGGCCGCGGTACTAAAAGGAACCTTGCCGGCAACCAATGCTGCGCAAAGATTGGTTGAGTCCTATAAAAAAATAGATTAAATTTATAATTTCCTGAGAATCCGATTAAAAGTTGACCCCTATGCCTAAAAACACCAAAAAGACTAAGAATCTTGCTTCAATTGTCGAAGCCAACACTCACTACAGCAAGTCATTTAGTCAGTCCGAGTTACAACCACAACCAACTCGGCACATATCCATTTTAACCTGCATGGATTCCCGCATGGACCCCTATAAATTTGCCGGCTTACTGGATGGCGAGGCGCATATTATCCGCAATGCTGGCGGCAGGGCCACAGAGGATGCAATTCGCTCACTGATTATTTCCCATAAGTTTTTAGGCACTCTCGACTGGTTTGTCATTCACCACACGAATTGTGGTATGACATTAGTAACCGAAGATGAAATTGGTAAATTATTGGAGGATGATTTAGAAACTGCGGTGTTAAAAAACGGTGTCTGGGTTAACCCTGAGAGGGATTCAACTGACAATACAAAGTTGGGTTCTGCGTTAGGTAAAAGTATCAACTGGCACACCTTTACTGATCTAAAAGAAAGTGTCTTAAAGGATATGAAAATTATTCGAAATCATGAACTTGTCCCTAGCCATATCAATATTTTTGGCTTTATTTTTGACGTCAAAACAGGCAAATTAACCCCCGTCAACTAAATCATAGGTTAGTGCTAGGAGGGTAGTATGAAAGGGTTTGGACCGGGGTTTTTGGTTACTGCGGCCTTCATTGGCCCAGGTAGCATCGCCACTGCCAGTGTGGCCGGAGCAAATTTTGGTTTTGTACTGCTTTGGGCTTTGCTGTTTTCTCTTGTTGCGACCATCGTATTACAAGAAATGGCCGCTAGACTGGGATTAGTCTCGGGCGAAGGTCTTTCTCAGGCCCTACGTAGTACCTTTAGTAACCCCATCATTAGTCGCTGTGCCGTTATCTTAGTCGTTGCGGCGATCGGTGTCGGTAACGCCGCTTACGAGGCAGGTAATATTTCGGGTGCAGCTCTAGGGCTGGCAACCATTACGCCCTTGTCCACCTCTTTGTGCGGGCTACTTATAGGTGCCCTTAGCGGGTTATTACTCGGTACTGGGGGTTACAAGCTATTAGAGCCAGTACTCATTATTTTAGTACTGACAATGAGTAGCGTCTTTGTAGTGACCATGTTGCTCGTAGATGTGGACTACGGCGCATTGTTTAGTGGCCTTTTGACTCCGCAGATACCCGAAGGGTCAATGCGCACCATTATTGCTCTTATAGGGACGACGGTAGTGCCCTACAATCTGTTTCTTCACGCCAACGCGGTGCAAGAAAAATGGCGCAATGCACCTCTAGAAACGGCCCTTGCAGAATCGCGCAAAGATACTGTGGTTTCAATCGGCCTAGGCGGTCTGATTACCCTTGCTGTAATGAGCACTGCGGCGGTGGCCTTTTTTCAAACCGGCAACCCATTTTCAGCCCAGTCTTTGGCGACACAGCTTGAGCCTGTGCTAGGTAGCGGGGCTAATTATTTTTTTGCCCTTGGCCTTGTGGCGGCGGGTTTAACCAGCGCCATTACTGCACCTTTAGCTGCGGCCTATGCGGTCAGTGGCGCTCTGGGGTGGCCTTCTGACTTTGCAGATCGCCGCTTCCGTGCTATTTGGCTAACTGTGCTTACCATTGGCACAGTGTTTGCCGCAGTGGGGACAAAGCCAATAGCGGCGATACTCTTTGCTCAAGCCGCCAATGGCTTGTTGCTGCCTATTATTGCCGTATTTTTACTTATCATTATGAACCGCAGCGACCTGCTGGGTGATCACCGCAATAAATGGGCCGCCAATATCATCGGCGGTATAGTAGTCACCACTGTCGCCTCATTGGGTGCCTTCAATATCGTTAAGCTATTCCTTATCTAATATCGCGGTCTAGATGATACGAGCTTAAGAAGACTCTATATCATCTATTAATTACTTGCATGCAACAAGCAAGTTTATTAGAATTGGTTACTGAGCGCCATTAATGTCACTTAGAATGTACCTAATAACCAAGGAATGCACCATGCCAGTAACTTCTACCTCTGATGCAGCTAAACATTCAGCTAACACCTCAAAGCCACAAAAGTCAGCACCTCTAAGGTTTGTGACTGGGGCTAGTCTGTTTGATGGTCACGATGCTTCTATTAATATCATGCGCCGTATTCTCCAAGGAGCGGGAGTGGAGGTTATCCATCTAGCACATAACCGGTCGGTGGCGGAGGTGGTCCAAACGGCTTTACAGGAAGATGTGCAGGGTATTGCGATTAGTTCTTATCAGGGCGGTCATGTGGAGTACTTTAAATATGTGGTGGATCTGCTTAAAGAAGCAGGTGCTGAGCATATTAAAATTTTTGGCGGTGGCGGCGGTGTGATTGTTCCCGCTGAGATTACTGAACTGCAAAACTACGGTGTAGAACGCATATACTCGCCCCACGACGGTCAGAATATAGGCTTGGTGGGTATGATCGATGACATGATTGAACGATGTTCGCTTAGCTCAGGATCATCGATCACAGTGCAAGCCAAAGACCTTAATAGCACTGATGATGGACAGCGTAATTTATCGACTTTAATCACCGCTATTGAGCGTAATGAGCTGAGTGAGCAAGAGTTAAAATCATTGCGAGAACAAGCCCAATTTTTAAATAATAGCGTACCAGTGCTGGGTATTACCGGTACTGGTGGTGCGGGTAAGTCCTCGCTCACTGATGAATTGATTCGTCGCTTTCGGCAAGATAGTGCAGATGAGTTAAAGATAGCAGTGCTGGCTATTGACCCCACTCGTCGTAAAACCGGCGGTGCGCTCTTAGGTGACCGCATTCGTATGAACGCTATTTACCACCCCAATATTTATATGCGCTCTATAGGTACTCGCAGTGCAGTGGGTGAGGTTCCAGAGTCGCTTACCGATATTATTAGTGCGATGCGCCTTGGAGGTTTTGATTTAGTGGTGGTTGAAACACCCGGCATCGGACAGGGTGATGCGGGTATTGTTCCCTATGTAGATGTGCCCATTTATGTAATGACCCCAGAGTTTGGTGCGCAGAGTCAGTTAGAAAAAATTGATATGCTAGATTACGCCGAGCTTGTAGTTATTAATAAATTTGACCGCAAGGGTAGTGAAGATGCTTATCGAGATGTGTGCAAGCAGATGCAACGTAATCGCGAAGCCTGGAGCGAGCAGACTGATTCTATGCCAGTGTTTGGCACTATTGCCTCGCACTTTAATGATGATGGCGTGACCGCGGCATATCAAGAATTGTTAAAACTGCTGCAGGATAAAGGTCTCTGTCAATTTGATCAGCACCTTGAGCCTGTTAGTTGTCGAATGTCGTCTGAAAAATCAGCGGTAGTGCCGGCTGATCGCCAGCGTTATTTAGCTGAAATTGCTGACACAGTGCGCGGCTATCATAAGCATGTTGAGGGACAGGCGACCTTGGCGCGGCAAAAACAGCAGTTGGCGGCGACCAAAGTTATGCTAGGCGATGTTGGTGCGAAGACTCCTTTGGAAATTGACCAACTTATTAAGGAACGTGAAAAAACTATGGACAGTCGTGCCGCTGCATTATTAGATAGCTGGCCTTTAGTGGTACAAGCTTATTCTGGTGATGAAAAAATCGACACCTTAGCAAACGGTAAGCAAGTAACGACCAAGCTAAACAGTATTTCTCTTTCTGGGAACAAAATTCCCCGTGTTTCTTTGCCGCGGTTGCAGGACCACGGTGACTTATTGACATGGTTAATGTTGGATAATCTTCCGGGTGAGTTTCCTTACACCGCGGGAGTGTTTCCCTTTAAACGTGAAGGCGAAGACCCAGCGCGTATGTTTGCCGGTGAGGGAGATGCGTTTAAAACTAACCGTCGTTTTAAGGCCTTGTCAGAACACAGTGAAGCAAAACGGCTGTCTACCGCGTTTGATTCAGTGACACTTTATGGGTGGGATCCTGATGAGCGGCCAGATATCTACGGCAAGGTGGGTAATGCGGGAGTGTCTATCTGTACTCTAGATGACATGAAGGCTCTCTATGATGGCTTTGATCTCTGTGATCCCAAGACATCGGTATCTATGACCATCAATGGGCCGGCGCCAACGGTATTGGCTATGTTTCTTAATACCGCTATTGACCAGCAGGTGGATAAGTTTGCTGCTGAGCATCAACGCCAGCCGGATAATGCCGAGTATGAGAGCCTGCGCGCCAAGGCATTGAGCGCTGTGCGCGGTACAGTGCAGGCAGACATTCTAAAGGAAGATCAGGGCCAGAATACCTGTATTTTTTCTACCGAATTTAGTCTGCGTATGATGGGTGATATGCAGCAGTACTTTATTGATAAAGCCATTCGTAATTTTTACTCAGTATCTATCTCTGGTTACCATATTGCAGAGGCCGGGGCCAACCCCATTTCTCAGTTGGCCTTTACTTTGTCCAATGGGTTCACTTTTGTTGAGGCTTATCTGGCGAGAGGCATGAATATTGATGATTTTGCCCCTAATCTGTCATTTTTCTTTTCCAACGGCATGGATCCGGAGTACACAGTGATGGGTCGTGTGGCGCGGCGTATTTGGGCCACCACAATGCGTGATCGTTATGGGGCTAATTCACGCAGCCAAAAACTTAAATATCATATTCAAACGTCTGGTCGTTCTCTCCACGCCCAAGAGATGAACTTCAATGATATTCGTACCACCTTACAAGCCTTGATCGCGGTTTATGACAACTGTAATAGTCTTCACACCAATGCCTATGATGAAGCGATTACCACGCCCACTGAGGAGTCAGTGCGAAGAGCTCTAGCAATTCAGCTGATTATTAATCAAGAGTGGGGTCTAGCTAAAAATGAAAATCCAAGCCAGGGCGCCTTTATTATTGACGAACTTACTGCATTGGTAGAAGAATCTGTGTTGCAAGAGTTTGAGAAAATTTCTGATAGGGGGGGTGTATTGGGCGCTATGGAGACTGGCTACCAAAGAGGCAAAATTCAGGAGGAGTCGATGTTTTATGAGCACAAAAAGCACGATGGGTCCTTACCTATTGTGGGAGTTAATACCTTTATTAGTGAAGCTGAAGAACCGGAAGTAAAAATTGAACTAGCACGGTCTACAGATGATGAGAAGAAAAGCCAGATTAGACGCTTGCGAGCGTTCCAAAGTGAGCATGCGGCAGAATCTGAGGTTGTTCTTAAGGAACTTCAGGATGCAGTCCGTCGTGGCGATAATGGTTTTGATCTATTAATGGATGCCGTACGCTGCTGCTCTCTGGGTCAGATTACCAATGCACTGTTTGATGTCGGCGGCCAATATCGCCGTAGTATGTAAGTATATTTAGTAAGCTTCAAATGAAGGAATAGAACATGGCTAAACCTCTGCGCCTAACTCAGGTTGAACGTAAGGAAATATCTGACACTAAGATGCTAGAAGTGGCGATCGACTTGATTATTGAACAAGGTACTTCCCAGTTAACACTGAAAGATGTTGGCGAGCGCGCTGGTTATTCGCGAGGCTTAGCCGGTTATCGATTTGGTAATAAGGCGGGCTTGTTTGACTTTGTGTTACGTTCTGTGGGGGATGAATGGTTAGCCGAGTTGACCACTGTGACCAACAATAAAAGTGGCTATCAAGCTATTGCAGCGGCCCTAGATGCCCACAGTAGGTTTTGCGAGGATGCGCCTAAGCACGTTGAGGCTTTTTATCGTTTGTGGTTTGAATCTTTGGCACCAAAGTCCGCACTAAGGCCGGTGATTAAGGGTATTCATAGTCGTCGACATAGAGATGTCATGAGCTGGATAGAGAAGGGTATTAATGAAGGCTTAATAACACCAGTGGTGTCCCCAAAATTGATAGCGGATCAGTTTAGTGCGGCGGTTATTGGTATTGTCTACCAGTGGATGAGCGACCCGGATAACATCGATGAGATACGGACTCTGCATAATGGCTTAAAGCAGATGATGCAGTTAATGTTAGTGCAGACACATTCGGCGCTTGAAGACTAAAGTAATAATCTAGGCCAATAAAAAAGCGACCCAAGGGCCGCTTTTTTATTTGTTATTCAAACTGGGCTTTTAACCACACTTTGATTCGCCGCAGTTTAAGCAAGTCATACAACCATCCATTAGGATAGTGGCTTTAACGCTACATTTTCTACACACCTCGGCGGTGGGTGGGAAGTCATTAGCTTCCTGTGGCGCAGCAGTGGCCTGTTCAAAGTCAGCACGTTTTTCATCCATAATCTTTTGCTGATGTTCAGGAATTTCGGGTTTAGTCATCATGCCGATCTTTTGCAGATGGTCTTCGATTGCCCAGCCTATTTCTGCCACCAACGACGGCATAAAACGCCCACCGGGTTTAAAGTAGCCACCTTGAGGATCAAAAATTGCTTTCAATTCTTCGACAAGGAATGTGCAGTCGCCACCTTTGCGGAAAACGGCAGAAATAACTCTAGTTAAGGCCGCAATCCACTGGAATTGATCCATATTTTTGGAGTTAAGAAATATTTCAAAGGGCCTGCGTAACTCGTGGTCAGTACCTTCATTTAAAATAATATCATTAATGGTTAGATACATAGCGTGATCTGACATCGGCGTTTTTATCTTATATGTGCTGCCAGCCAAGGCTTCAGGGCGTGAAACTTTTTCATGCATCTGAATAATATTACTTTCGGCTTCTGCAGCTTTTTCTATGGCCACTTCTTTTTCTGTCACTACTTTGTAGGCGACGATTTTTTTCTCAATTTTCTTGTTCATTATTATCCTCGCAGTAATCTGCGGATGTAATTTTAGTTAATTAGAATTTACCGTAGTAACCTTCTTTCAGTGCATCGAATAGATTAGCGGCAGTATGTGTTTCACCGTCATACTCAACCTCTTCGTTACCTTTAAATTCTACGGTAGAGCCATCTTCGAGAGTAAAGCTGTAAGTGGTATTTTCTAAATCACTTTCCTTAACCAATACACCTTGGAATGCCTCCGGGTTAAAACGGAATGTAGTGCAGCCTTTCAGCCCTTTTTCTGCGGCATACAGATAGACGTCCTTAAATGCTTCGTACTCACAATCGGTTGGCACATTAATGGTCTTAGAGATTGAAGAATCAACCCACTTTTGTGCCGCAGCTTGAACGTCAACATGTGCCTTGGGTTCAATATTCTCTGAACTAAGGAAGTAGTCGGGCAGCGCTTCTTCTGCATCCGTACCAAATGGCATAGCTTTAGGGTTAACTAGCGTGCGATAGGACAATAGCTCATAGGAAAACACATCGACTTTCTCTTTAGACTTCTTACCTTCACGGATAACATTACGAGAATAGTGGTGAGCGAAACTTGGCTCAATGCCATTACTGACATTGTTCGCCAATGACAGGGATATAGTGCCGGTTGGGGCAATGGATGAATGGTGACTAAAGCGACAGCCATCTTCAATAATAGATTCAATAAGCTTGGGGTCAGCCTTGGCTATCTGCTGCATATAGCGGCTGTACTTACCGATTAATACCTTGCCCTTAATTTTATCACCAACCTTAATACCATCCTTTGCTAAGTCTGGTTGTTTAAATAAGAGTGCAGCGGTGACATCAAATTCATCTTCCATAATTGGCGCGGGACCTTTTTCACGGGCTAGTTCCAAACCAGCAGAAAGTCCCGCCACGGCCATGTCTTGAGCCACTCGCTCAGTAAACTCTAATGACGCTGGGTCACCATATTTCATGCGCAGCATAGTCATCGCTGAGCCTAATCCCAAGAAGCCCATACCGTGACGCCGCTTGTATTCAATTTCTTTGCGCTGCTCTGCAAGGGGAAGACCGTTAATTTCGACAACGTTATCAAGCATGCGTGTGAACACACCGACCACCTCTGCATATTCATCCCAATCAAAAAATGCATCTTCGGTAAATGCGTTGCGCACAAACTTGGTCAAATTGACAGACCCTAGCAGACAGCTACCGTACGGAGGAAGAGGCTGTTCGCCGCAAGGGTTAGTCGCACGAATATCTTCGCAGAACCAGTTATTGTTATTTTTATTGACTTGATCAATGAGGATGAACCCTGGTTCAGCATAGTCATAGGTGGATGACATAATCGCGTTCCACAACTTTTGAGCGCGGATTGTTTCGTAAATACGACAGGCCACCAAGCCTTGTTCATTAGTCACATAACCTTCTGCCGTTGGGAAATGCTTCCAAACGACATTGTCACCTTTCATATCAATACCACCATCGACTTCTTTGGCACTGATCGGGAAGGTTAAGTCCCAATCGCCGTCTGCACGCACAGCTGCAATGAACTCCTCAGTGATCAATAGAGATAGATTGAACTGACGTAAACGTCCGTCTTCACGTTTAGCGCGAACAAAATCAAACACGTCCGGATGGCTAACATCAAAGGTTGCCATCTGGGCGCCCCTTCTGCCGCCTGCGGAAGAAACGGTGAAACACATTTTGTCGTAGATATCCATGAACGATAGCGGGCCAGACGTATAGGCACCAGCGCCAGATACGTATGCCCCTTTAGGGCGCAACGTGGAAAATTCATAACCAATGCCGCAACCCGCTTTTAAGGTTAAGCCAGCTTCTAGGTTACGTTCTAAAATGCCGAGCATTGAGTCAGGCACAGTGCCTGACACTGTACAGTTAATGGTCGAGGTCGCTGGCTTGTATGCTTGGGCACCTGCATTAGAAATAATCCGTCCCGCTGGAATTGCACCATGTTGGAGAGCCCAAACAAAGCGTTCTTGCCACTTTTCACGTTGAGCATCATCCTCAACATCAGATAACGCTTTGGCAACTCTCAAATAAGTTGCATTTATGTCCGCATCAACGGGGTTAGACTCCTTGTCTTTAAGGCGGTATTTTTTATCCCAGATGTCGAGAGATGCGTCCTGCATAGTTATTTCTTGGGATTTTTTCAATGGTTTAATTGTTTTTAGTTTTGGTGCGCTCATTGTGTGCCCTTTAGTACTTGACTAGATAGAACTGCCTAACAATTATTATTGGGCCAAATTTCTAACCAGATCATCTGAATTTGTGTTTAAAATATTCCAGATTCATCCTTGAAACTGTTGAGTGAGTTTATCCTACATGGTGTGTCTTGCAAGTACTAATCCACTACATATTGTGTTTATTTTCATTTTTAATCGAATTATGACTTCATAAGTACTGGCAAAAGTTGTGGATAAATCGCCCGAGTAAGCATGAATGCTAGGGTTGCCAGAGTTTCTGACTAGAGATCGAAAATGAGTCACGATGAGATTTTTTTGCATAACGTCTAAGTTGTTATGTAAAACGTACACTCATTGTGCGTTGCTCACGACTTGGCTAAAATAGCCTGCTGGTTAGTTTTCTTTTAAACAGCGGAGATAAAAATAGTCTCCGCGTTCTATTGAGGTTTTTAATGGATATTTTCGATTTCTCTGATGGCCGCGAAGGCTACTATGGGGAATATGGTGGCGTTTTCCTTCCGGAAATCCTACATGCAACTATCGAGGAGTTATTAACTTGTTTTCGCGAATGCAAAGCTGATCCGACATTTTGGCAAGATTATGTTGCCTTACTGCAAAATTATTCTGGCCGTCCCACGCCGATTACTCATTTAGAAAATCTTTCCCGTCAGCTTGGTGGCGCGCAGATTTATGTCAAACGAGATGATCTGAATCACACCGGTTCGCACAAGATTAACAATGTTATGGGTCAGGGTTTACTTTGCCAGAGATTAGGCAAGCGGCGAGTGATCGCTGAGACGGGAGCTGGGCAGCATGGTTTTGCTACTGCGACCATGGCAGCGAAATTTGGTTATGACTGTAAAATCTACATGGGCGCGGTTGACATCGCTCGGCAGCGTCCAAATGTTTTTTGGATGGAAAACCTTGGAGCCGAAGTTATTTCAGTTGAAGATGGCCAAAAGACTCTGAAAGATGCCGTAAATGCATGTATGCGTGATTGGGTTACCAATATGGCAGATACCCACTATATTTTGGGTACCGCTTGTGGGCCTCACCCCTTCCCTGAAATGGTGAGCTGGTTTCAATCCATTATCGGGATGGAAGCGCGGGAACAGATATTGAAACAAGCAGGAAGATTACCTGATCGTGTCTACGCCTGTGTCGGTGGTGGTTCCAATGCTATGGGTATTTTCCAGGGATTTTTTGATGACGATAGCGTTGAGTTAATTGGTTGTGAAGCTGGTGGACAGGGTGTTGGTTCTTATATGCATTCGGCAAGATTAGCCTATGATGATGCCTCGGTCGGTGTTGCTCAGGGTTACAAGACCTATTTCTTACAAAATGACCAAGGCAATATGAATGAAACTCATTCAGTCGCCGCTGGTCTGGATTACATTGGTATCAACCCTATTTTTTCGTATCTCTGGGAGCAGGGTAAAGTCCGGTTTGAGGCCGCTACTGATACTGAAGTCAAGGAAGCGTTAAAGTTAACCATGCGCACTGAGGGACTTATACCAGCCCTTGAAAGCACTCACGCCTTTGTTACGGCTATCAAAGAAGCGCCAACTATGGCTAAAGATGAGATTATTTTGATTAATCAATCGGGTCGGGGTGATAAAGATATCTTTACGATTGCGGATGCCCTTGATGATTCTAAATGGAAATCTTTTATTGCTGGTAAAGCTGATCAGTATCGGACGGAGAACAAATAATGGGACTCCAAGCCTATATTGAGGAACGTAAAAAAGACAAAGATTTGCTAGTGATGGCTCATGTAGTCTGCGGTTATCCGTCATTTGAAGATAACATGCAAGAGCTAGAGATCATGGCTGAGGCCGGGGTAGATTTGGTTGAGTTGCAATTTCCTTTCTCTGAACCGAGCGCAGACGGGCCACTCTTTGTAAAGGCTAATGAAGAGTCTCTAAAATCTGGGACCACCGTTGACCAGTGCTTTGATTTTATGAAGCAGGCTAGCGAACGTTTTCCCTTTAAAATATTGATGATGGGCTACTACAATACTGCCTTTAAGATGGGTGAAGACGTGTTTGTACAACGCATCAAGGCCTCAGGGGGCGTGGGTTATATTCTGCCGGACCTGCCTGTGGAGGAGTCGTCTAATTTACATAAGCTCTCTCAGCAAGCAGGCATAGAGCCGATTATATTAATGACGCCGACTAGCAGTGATAAAAGACTTGCGACACTAGGAGAGGCTAGCCGCGGTATGGTTTACGTGGTGGCTCGTAAGGGCGTTACCGGCTCTAAAACAAATATGGGTGATGATGTGATTTCTTTGGTTAAACGCTGCCGACAGCACACCAATGTCCCTATGGGAGTGGGTTTTGGTATTAGCAGTAAAGCGGATATGGACTTTTTACGCGGTACTGCAGACCTAGCAATAGTAGGAACTGCAGCTCTAAAGACTTGGGAGTCCTCTGGTGCTAAAGGGTTAAAGGTATTTTTTGCAGAGTTAATGGCCTAAACCTATTACTTTGGCAGGGACGACAATCAAAGTGATAACCGCCAGTCATTAACAACTTCATTTTGAATTTCCAACAGGTCCGGAACACGGCCAGGTTGATAATCCTGTGCGCATATCAGATAAGCGCCAACCTTAGAGCTAATTGGTCCGGCCCAACAGGGTAATGATCTGTCACTATTTAAAGCGTCCAGCTTGTCGGCAAAACCAACTCCGAATGTCTCATCAATTGCAACAGAGTCAGCGCGAACGTAAATGTCTTGGGGTAGTCTAGTGTTCTGTAAAAGAGGGATACCTTCTACTATTCCGTCTTGGAGGGCCTTTTTCGCTATGGTAGTCGTCTGTCCCCCATATTTAGCGGTGTAAAAAACACGGTAAACAAAGGTGAATTGGGCCGCCTCTGTGTAATCAGATTTATGGGCGTCATAGAAGGCATTGAGCTGCTTAGCTGTTGGATTTTGGTTAGTCGTAATAGCTTTTATGGCGCCTGATAGTTTGGCATCCATAGAGGTACTCTCTCCTTGGGGGTTAATGGCAGTCCCAATATCATCCGCATCGGATGTTAATTCTTTGAGAAATTTGTCCGCAACTTGCTGATTTATTACTTCGATATTCGGCCGGTACTGTTCGCTATTATCGTTATGACTATTATTAACTTGCTGTGGGGCTATTAGAAGGCAGTAGAATGCAATACCAATGGCAGCCAGAATGAGTAGTAATGATGTTTTTTGGATCATGATATTTAGTTCACTCGGCACATAAAATGGCTTAAAATTTTATTGTTCGAAAATTTTAAGCCAGTCTCCAGCCTTGGGTTCCCCAACGGGATAATGCCCATTGATAATGCGCAGCGTATCTATATCAGCGACACTAATACCTAATGACTTAGCCAAGATATCATAGGTGGTAGCCTGTGTGGCTCTGATATATTTCACTACCTTTGGTTTTTGTCCGGCTATTTCTGCTCTAGAAATCGGTCGAAAGGTGTTGATGGCTGTTAAGAAGAGCGGGTCAAACTTTTCGAAATCATCAGTATTTAAAACCTCTCCTTTTAAAATATAGGCATTTAACTTGTAATAAATAACCGCTATCCGTGTCGAGGTTTTTGGGTTGTCCGTATTGAGTACCCCGGTAAACCCCTTTAACCGCGCTGGTGATATTGATTTACCTTCGGCGAGCATAGGAACGCCGAGATAGTTGTACAAATATTCCTCAGGACTCTGCGACGTTCGGGCTATTGGTTGCATGCTTAAGGTTGCTATGTCGCCCTCAGGTGAAGCTGAAACTGATCGATTGCTCTTATCAGCTGTCAACACCCACTCTTTGGGGAAATTGATGCGAATCTTTAGGTTCATATCTGAATATCTTTCTGGTGCAGTAGTTTTTGCCAGAAAATTAGTTCCCCAGATTAATCCATTAGTAAGGTTTCGATAAACCTCAGCACCATTACTGCGCTGATTATCAGATTTAAGAGTTTTCGCTTTTGTCACCACTGTACGCAGGCGAGCGTCGTTGCGTGGGTGTGAAGAAAAAACACCATGGTAGGTTGTTTTTGATACCCCATTACCGTTAGCACGTTTTTTTTGTAATGACTCATTATCTTTCATGATCGATAACATGCTTAACATTTCGGTGGGGTCATAACCCAGCTTAGCCATATATTCAGCTCCAGTCTCATCCGCCTCCAGTTCATTGCGACGACCATGGCTTTGAATCATTGAGTTTGCATAAGCCATGCTTGCCTCATACACCTCATTGCTATTGGACAGAACCGCAGCCAAGGTGGACAGGATTTTTGCGCCAGTCATTCGCTCTTCTTGGCCTGTAACATGCCCGCGGGTCACATGTCCCACTTCATGAGCCAGAACTGACACTAACTGAGCTTCATTACTGACATAGTTGAGAAGGCCTCGATTAACATAAATATAGTTGTCACGCGTAGCAAAGGCATTAAGGTCCTCAGCATCTAGCAAGGTAAAGGTAAATTTCTCACCGGCCATTTCAGACACCCCAACAATCTCTTCGCCTAACTTCCTGATATACGCATCAAGCGCTGGGTCCTGATACAAAGGGGTGCTTTTTAGGGTTGTTTCGTAGATATCAGCCCCAGTCACTTTTGCCTGACTAGTTGGGGAGTACGATAAACATAGGGTTACCAGCACAGCGGATAGCATTGGCAGGGATGAATGTAACCGTAGCTTTTTATTCATAATGTTATCTATTCAACGGAGAAAAACGACTTAAGCTGATTGCCCAAACTATTACAAGCATCATTTTTCACGGGTGTTAGCAGTGGTATGGGGGCGACAGCGCCAATTAAATAGGACGTGCCTTCAGAATCCACGCGTAATCTTCCTTTCTCAACCAGTTCCTCAAGGTCCCACACGGTCGCCTCATAAACAGAGAGTTTATCCCATTGCGCAAATCCTAGGCACCCGCCGCCGCCAGGGCCGATGGCACAACTCATGGAGCCGCCTTGACCCGTTGTTTCGGTGGATCCATCCAACCACACCAGATAGCGGATAGACAGCGCATCGACCTTAGCCTTGATGCTACGTTGCTGCATTAATCGTTTTAAACGGGGCAGACCTTTGGGTGCAGTTCGTGGTTCGAACCATGGGTAGATAGCATCGATAAACTGCTGCTCGGGAAGCACCTTAACTTCCCCACTGGTTACCTTCTTGCCAACACACTCAATAAATTCTCGATCTGTTTCATAATGGCCTGCGTCTCTTCGTCCGAGAATAACCACTTTTTCATCGCTATTTAAAAAAATAGGTTGATCTGTGGGTCGGTACTCGTCGATTGTTGTGGTCGCTGAGCAGCCACTAAGAATAATGAGGACAAGTCCTAGTTGAAAGTTAAGCGTACGGATTTTCATCGTTAGCGCGACTCCTGCTTGATATTTTGTCTTGATAACCAATCATTGATAGCTGGGATACGATAAAAGTCGAGCATCAGCTTTGCCCCGGCATCACGTAACGCTATCACCGTAGCCTGCTCGATTGCGTTCTCTTTCGACGCCATAAAGGAATCGGGAGTTTTACCATAGGCAGGCATAAACCAATTAGTTATTGGTGTTCCATCTGCGGCTTTAATCTCTAAGTTATATTTGATCCACACTTCAAATACGTTGAGATAGTTCTCTGAGGGAGTGGATACCTGAACCTCAAGAACAGAAGGCGTTATTATTAGGTCGGTTTCTGGGCTGATTTGGTCTAAGGAGGTAATAAAATCAACAGTCTCGAACAGCCCAGAGAATGCGCTCTTGAGTAAGTTGATTTGGCCTGCACCTATATCAATCTTAGTATTTTTATTAGGCGCGCCGACATAGGTTGCGAAGCTGTCTTCGATAAGAATAGAGGCATTGATAGGCTTGGACTCGGACACCACCGAAGGAAATACAGTGGATATTTTTACCGATGCCGACGAGCTACAACCAGCTAAAAAAACTATTAGAACTAATCCTACTATTCTCTTCATATTTAATTGTCTCACAGAAAAATAATGCTTATGTTATCTCTATTTTATTCAAGGCTATTTAAACCAATAAAGGTCCCGCCATTGTTATAACTTAATTCTCTCATTAAGGCTGCAAAACGCGTTGCGGAGTTACTTGGCGCAACGCCTGGGCGCAGATGAACTGGAAATCCAATCGCGTGTATGCGCACCAGTCTATCACTACCGCGATTAGCCTTATTCAGTCGATCAATTTCTTTTACAACTCTGCGGATTGAGTTTCCTTGGAAATCATCACCTAGCGTATAAATACTAATACGGCGCCCCGGCTTATAAAAGACTCTTATCGCGCTTTCGATTCCCTCTACGGGACTTGAATTGCTAAAAGGTGCCCAGACGGCCAGTTTGGTCGTAATATTATTTCTCATTTTAGGGCTGTCTGGGATCCATTGATCTTTATACGCGGCAAACATATATTGGCCCATATCATTTAACACCTGAATGCCCTTCACCTCAGGGTACACATCAAGGATATTAAGCATCTCAATTTGAACTTTCTGCCAGGCTGTACTCCGCATACTACCAGAGGTATCAATCACAAATATTATATAGTCACTGTCTGCTGGGATACCGCCCACCAGTTGGTTTTTCTTTTGAAATTCAGGCCCAAGAAGTCTTTCCATTTCTTCAGTTAAAACTTGCAATACAAGCTGTAGTTGCTCTTTTTCACGGACTTGAGATTGAGATAGTTGATTGGATTGCTTAGCCACACTGGCCAGCTTTGCTTTCAATCGGGCAACGCGTTCGGCAAGGTCGGAAAGCTGCTTTTTACGGGATTGTAAACGCTGATCTAAAATCACCGATTCTCCCCTGATTTCAAATAATCGCTCTTGATGACTTTTGACTGACCCTAGTAGCTTGTTTTCAGCGTCTTCCAGAGCCGATGGATCACCCACCTTAGCGATGACTAGCAACAGCACAATAGCGCCAAAACCACAGCTAATAACATCCAGAAAGGAAAGACTCGCTTCTTGAATGTCTCTGCGCTGTTTTTTCATTGAGAAATACCTCTTAAATTTCCCATTATGGCCAATCCCGTGATGGCGCAATAAAGGCGCCTTGTGTATCTAACGCTAGCTGCCAATACAATGCCGCAGCCTCGGGGTCGCCTTCCATGGGGAACAAAATAGTATTAACTGAAATTCCCAAAGGGATTTTGGTCAGCGCAACATTAAAATGTTTGCGTCTTTGACTACCAGTAACCATATAATTTTTTGGTGCGGTTTCACTCATTGTCGGTAGGCCATCAGTGAGTATAAAAATATTATCAGGCTGCTTATCAAAATCGGTTATAACATTAAATGCATTAACCAAACTAGTACCAGAATTGGGCGTGTAGCTCCAAATGTCTTGCATCGATGTTTCCAAGGCTAGAGAATCTGCAGCATCTAGCCAAACACCTTCAGACCCCTGTGTAGCGGCTGTTGCTTGGGCATTAAAGATATACACCTGATAACGACTACTTGACGGCAACTGGGCCAGCAGCCATTCCACGGTGCGCAGCGTCCACTGCCATTTTGGTGATTGTTTTTTTTGACTGTCGTCCATGTTACGTCTTCGCAGCGCATTTACGACGGTATCGGCAAGCATGCTGGCTGAACCATCTACCAGTATAAGGACACGCTCGCCGCCTAATTTGAGCCCGGTAAGATACTGTCTAACGCCATCACCACTAAATTGGCGTACGCTATCACCAAATTCTATCTCCTCCATCTGAGCGGTTTCTTCTTCCAATTGTTCAACTTGTTGACGAAGTTTGTCTAGGTCATTAGGGTCTTCCTGGATGCTATTTTCTTGTTCCTCCAGTTCGGTAATAACTCTAGCTGAAAGGCCCTGCGCTTCCACAAGATCTGATTTAATTTTCTCTAAACTATTAAGTAATTCGACCTTCTCCTCCGTTGCTTGTCGAATATCCATTTGTAACAAATCAACCTCAGCCGCCAGACTTTCGTCAGGTGTTATTACTTCCGTGGCATTGTGACGGAGGATTAAAAACAAGAGTGTCACAGCACCAAAACCACAGGCCATTATGTCTAGAAATGACAAGCTAAAGGCAATGTTACGCCGTTTTTTAGGCATGATTAACCTCGATTAGGTTAACTTGGTGGCCTGCAATGATGATGGCGCTTCCGGGCTGGCTGTCCCTCGGCAATCTAACGTCGATGCCTGATTGCTGATGGAGTACGCTTAATTCTGAATCTTTAATTACTACGATAAGTGCAGCGTTCTTATCTGCTCCAGATTTAATAGAGAGCTGATCATTTTTTAGATAAATGCTGACTGCTGTTGCCAGCGACCAAGCATGATTTTCATACAGCAAATGAGAGGCAAAGATCTCTTGAGGCGTATGATTTGCTTTTATCTTATCTGATAATAACCCCATCTTCAGAGATCTAATACGGTGCAGTTGCTGACTTTCTGAAGAGATGTGCTGTCCAGCTAAAAAACAATTTTGAGATCCTTGGGTAGCGCTGAGAAGCTGTGCAGTTGCAAAGCGAGATACCAGTTGACTAATAAGGGCTCCACTTTGCGTAAAATGCACCTCAGTTTTTTCAGAAATTTTAAGAATGTCAGTTAGTTTAGAAAGCCGACCCTCAATTAACTCTGCGATCTCATTTTTACGTAATACCAAGGGAAGCTCACCTTTGGGTGAACTTACGCTAATAGTGATCTCCGGCTTAATAGCTAAGGTCGATAGCCAGGTGGGTATTTGGTCATAAATAGTTTGCTCGCCTTCGGAGCTGTGCAAGGGGTCATAACGGTGATCGGTAACTAGTCTGTTACTGATATGTCGAGCAACTGAGTTGTAAATTGTCATGATGCCAAGATCAGGAATAAGCTCTTGTTGCACGATTTCTATCGAAGCCTGACCACTATGATTTTGAGGTTGGATTAGGCTCACTACTGCTTGATGAAGCTGTAATTCGACTATCCAAGTTGGATTCTGGCAATCCAACCCAGCGGCTAGAGCGCTATCGATTACCGCATGCAACTGACTTGACGATGCTTCTATCAATCCCGTTAGCAACGACAACTGCTCGTCGGAGAAGCTACCGGGGACGCTAAGAATTAATTGTTGCGGGGCATTAACTCCCTTCAATAGCTGTTGGATTTGAGCAAATGCAATATCAGCATTATGCCTTGCCCAGCGCTGGCTGCTAGGCAGTGGCAGCTGATTCAGTTGACGCCAGTACTGATTAAAGCTCGCTTGAGGTGAGCGCCAAGCTACGCTTCGAGCAACTTCACCCGTTTCAATCCCTTTGGTTGTTAATTGGGCAAAACCGGGCTCACTGAGGCATTGGCCCTGTTCAGTATGAATGAGCAACGCCTGATCGTTGAGTTCTAAAACAGCCAGTGACATCTGTGGTCCGGTACTTATTTAGCTTTTAAAAAACGAAGTAAATTATTTTCGCAATAGGATTGGGAATCTAACACTAGGCGCTCTTGCATCAACTGCAACTGATGCATAAAAAACATCACAACCATACTAATGAGAAGGGCAATAAAGGTTGAATTAAAAGCCACGCCAAGACTACTGGTAACCCCGGCGATATTGCCCTGCATTGCCTCATGGGCTTGCCCTAGCGCCGCACCAATCCCACGCACAGTCCCGATAAAACCAATAGAAGGAATCGCCCAGGTGATATAGCGAATCATAGATAGTTCTGAGTCAAGTCGATCATTTTCCGTATCACAAACAGTACTGACCGCCTCAGCCGCAAATTGCACACTATCGGTCACTTCAAATCGAGACAGTGCGGTTTGAAGTGCGCGGGGTAAAAGATAACTACCCTGTGGAGAAGGCAGGGACTGAAGTGGGCGCGCCAATTGACCCGCATCATCTGGCAATACCCTAGTACCCTCTGCAATGCTCATCAGCGACAAATCAAGCATGGCTTTTTCGCGAATAGCAGTGCGAGTTTTGTAACCCATAATCGACAACGACCAAAACATTAAAATAAAACAGGATTCTTGCTCTAAATCTTTGATCACAATAAAGAAAGAGCGTGGTACTTCGTATTCTGCTCCCGCTGCCGCCATTTCTGCATGACGTTGTATCGTGCTATCCGCATTGGGTCTGACCACGGTAACAAAAATAGTATGAATAATAATAATCGACAACAGCAACGCAATTAGCTGGAAAAACATCTCATTGGTCGCTCTATCTGTTGGACTTTTCATTGGCTATTCCCTTGTGTCTCTTGGCTGTGAAAGTTATCTTATGTGGATCAAATATCGTAAGGAAGTGAGATTGGAAAATCTTCTGAGATTTCCTCAGTTGGCTTAAAGTCGGTATCTTCCTGGTCCTCTTCTTTGATTTGTTCTTTGTTGGTCTCTTCCACATTAATAGTTGATGCATTACCCTCCGCCAATGGTTCGGCAGGTTCAGTCATTTGTTGACCAAAACTCAACAGAGGCAACATTAAGAGTGCTAATACCAGTCTCATGGCGTAACTCCAGGCTTATCAACATAACGAGCTAATCTAAAGCCTACATCGACTCGGCCACCACTACCAGCCTCGCGAAAACTTAAGCGAAGCTCTGTGCGAGAACCCAAGGCCCAACTTGCGCCACGAATCACGTGTCTGTTCCCTGATTCTGCTCCCGTTGGGTCTACGATAGGATCTCCTCGGTGGAGGCGTACCTCATAATAGTCATTGACCCATTCTGCGACATTACCGCTCATATTGTAGAGACTTTTATTATTAGGAGTAAAACTACCGATATTGGCGGAGACTGCGTAATTGTCATTATAGTTTGCAATGGTAAAAGGCAGAAAACTCAACGCGCTTCTGTCTGCATAATTACCGACGGCCTCGGTGGGCGGATAGAGACCATTTTTCCAAGGAAATACGACAGTTTTTTCTTCACTATCAATCTTGGCGGCCCAGGCCCATTCTGCTTCGGTCGGCAGTCGATAACCATGGGACTGCCAGTCAAAACTGGTAACTCCTCCATCTTGGATTTGGTAAAAGCTTGGCAAACCTTCCTCTTGACTAAGCCAATTGCAGAATAGTGCGGCCTCTTCCCATGCTAGTTTGACCGCTGGCTGATTTTTCATGTCTAGGGTCATACCTCTCACGGCACCTGAACTATGTTCATCCTTCCAACGTCGAAATTGTGTATTACTGATTTCTGTAGAGCCTAAGTAAAATGGGCGCTCTAATCGCACTAAGCGTTCAACTTCATTAGCACGACGTCCTGGTTGTCTGCGCGGTGCACCAAGGGTAAAGGACTGATTGGGTTGAAATAACCTTAATTCGGCGCCCACCGAACTTTTTATAACAGTAGGCCTTGATGACCAGTAGGCCTGCTGTAGCGTTAATAGCTTAATACTAATATCTTGTTGCTGGTCTGGACGCGGTGTGATTTGGATAGTCTGGGTTTCGTAACCGGCTATGCTAATCTCCAATTTATGGGGTTTTGCGGGTAAAGACAGTATCTGACTGCCTGTCCCCAGTGCGCGTCCATTCACCGCTATCTGTGCATTTTCAGGGTAAACCTTTACAGAAATACTGCCAATATTAGGTTTTAGTTTAAGGTCAATTACTGAGGTTTGTTCTGGGTCAACCTTGACTGGTCTGCTGGCTTTCAAATACCCTTCAAGAAAAAATTCGAGGGTTTGTTTATTAAATGGCGGAATATCTACAGTTAAGGGAGAAACCCCTAAATAAACCTTATCTAAGGTAACCGTTGCCCCTGCAGGTACCGTAGCAATATCAAGCGTGCCATCTGAGACATCTAATGGAATTAGGGGGTGCTGAGTGGTCGTGCCAGCTTTTACCGTGAGGGCTTTAGAGAAAGTTTTGTAGCCAGGATAGTCTACGGAGAGGCTACTGCCAGTTTCTAGTATCTCTGTAGTAATCGGTGTTTTTCCAACCCTCTCGCCATCGACGCTAACAGTCGCGCCCGTGGGTTCTGAGGTGAATAGCATTTGCCCCCATGCTGGCTGCAATACAATACTGATCTGTTGAGTAATATCTAACCCTTGAATATCAACTTCTTTATCTAAAGGAAAGTATCGTCGCTTACTGAAAGTAAAGCGGTGAAGTCCGCGGTCTATGCCTGTCAATAATCCCGGCACGGTTGTTAGATTCCTCTCATCCATAGAGACATTAATATTTGATAGTTCGGACCTTACCTCGAGATTGCCTGGCAGTGGGCTCATCTCCAAAGAGAGCTCTTGAGTATCCTCATCAGTCACAGTCATTGGATAATTCAGCGAATAGTAGCCGGGATGAGTCGCGATGAGCGCGTAATTACCTTTTAGCAGGAGATAGTTGTCGCCAATATGGAATGACAACCCTTTAATTTCAATGTCTGCATCCATTGGGTCAACATTGAAAATTACCGCTTTGGCGGAGTAAAGGTAACCCATAATAATGATGGCAACCGCCACAAGCCCAGTTAGAATTTTCATTCCTAAGGACACAGGACCAGATTGTCGAACCAAACCCGCTTCCATCGGACTAAATTCGACACTCGTGATGGGCTTGTTTTTATTTTCTTGAGGCGTCATATTTTATTGTTTTTAGTTAGACCAAAGTTACTAGAGCGCAAAGGCCAGTTCTTGATATTCAAAGTATACGCAACAAACATGTTTTGCATATCAGATTTTGCCCTCAGTTGTCACTTGTCCATCGGCCATACGGGTTCAAGGAACTCCATCTTTATATCTTTTCTGAGCAAATAACTACGATTGATTCCATTGGAGACTGCGCAGAAACTTCAAACTCTACCCTTATATCTCGGTAGCCAGAACGTTGTCCTGCTGCAATATAGGTGCCCGGTTTCAACAAAATAGAGGTTTGTTGCAAGATACCTAGCTCAGCGACTTTATAAACGGCAATCTGAGTTAGGTTGTCGGACTGAATAACAACCGATACGGGTACCTGAGAAGATTGTAAGGCTTTGTCCAATTGAAGAATCTGGCGTCGTAGGCGAGGCCCCGGATTTATAATACCTTTCGCATCAGCAAGTAAGCTTTTACCTTTAGAAAAAATGCGGGATGCGGCCAGTGAATGTGGATCGTCGAGCAGAGCAGTGATTTGTCCGTCAAGGGCAGCGCGAATTGAGACAGGAATCATACGAACTTTGGCATCTGTCAGGCTGTTATCGGTTAGCAGCAGTTGTTGGTATACGGCTAAGGCCTGTTGCCATTTCTCTTGCTGAGCAAGTTTACGTGCTTGGATCATTTGCTGATCTACTTTTAACTGTGATTGTTCAGTAGCCACTTGAGTGAGGGCTTGTTGCACACTTGGGTGGTTAGGGTGAATAACGCCCGCATATTTAAAGGCTGTTAATGCCTGCTCGAAATCGAAGTTATTCAAGGCGACAAAACCATCACTCATATGATTCCTAAAGTTTTGTTCAGTGATAGATTGTTTCGTTGCGAGAAGCGCGGCCCCAGCTGCTAAGTGTTGCGGATCTAGCGCAACAGCTTCCTCATAGGCAGCCTTGGCAGATGCTAAGTTGTTTTGCTCGCGGCTATTTCGCCCCTGAGATAGTAAAGTCATTAGTTGGTCGAGGTTACTTGCTCTATCAGCCAGTATCTGAGCTTCTTCGTCGTTAGGGGCTATGGCCATTGCAAGGTCTGCCATATTAATGGCAAGTTCAGAGTCAGAATCCCCAGCCGCAGATTCGATGGCTATTAGACTAATCTTTTTAGCCTCCAAAAGTTTTTGTTGGACGACAGACCCAAGGTCTTTCATTTGATCTAGAGATAGCTGATAAGTCTCTATTGCCTTTTGGTAGTCTCCATACCTATATTGCTCGTCTCCCTCATCGACTCCTTGTAAGGCAAGACGAAATTCTAGGTCTCCCCAGCGTTCAACCGCTTGGTTTTGTAGGCCGTCACGAATATTTATAATCTCTGCTAAGATTGACTGCGCATCTTGGCGATACTTGGTTTTTTCTGCAGCAGTAGAGGGACTAACCGCCGCTACGGGCGGGTTAAAGTTGGTTTGGCTGTCATCAGCAACCCATGGTTCAGAAACGTAGTTAGGCAACACTATTACAACTGCAGCAACTAATATCAGCAGTGTTGCGATGACTAGCTTTTGAGCCTTATTTTGATTGTTTGATTTAGGTTCGTTGGTCATTTGTTGTATGTTAGGCCTTAGAGGGCGCCTCGTTCCTTTGTGTAGATCTTCTGCATAAGTTCCTGCCATTGGGCATACTGCGCTTGAACTGTGCCAGTAAGAGTTACCGTTCGATCTTCTAAGGCGATTACCTGGGGTGCAATTTCAGCTTCTAAAGACGAACCCATTTCAGCGACACTTTCATCATAGGCAGCAGACTGCTGTTTTTTCTCCAGCCCTGATTTGAGGATAAAACCACCCGCAGCCGCAGTGGCAGAACTTGCATAGGCTTCACTAGACGTTCGGGACTGGCTGCGACCGTAAATTCCGGCCAAAATAGAGCCTATACCAGCAATAATTCGTTGGTTTCCTTGTCGATTAAGTTGTCGTGCTTTGACGACCGAATCGTAGGATGAATGCCTGAATTCTTGATAGGCAAAGTGCATCTGTTGAGAGAACCCATCGTAATAATCTTGCATTGTATCGATGTATAGGTAATCACGTTCCCTTATCTTTTTTACTCGCGTTAACAAGCTATCGTTTTCTGCAGGCAATCGTCGTATTTTTAAGATGCCGTCTCGGTCTTGCGTAATGTACTCATTAAAAGCCTCTGGAGAAAATAGTTGAGCGAAGCGCAGTTCGGAAATAGCCCTAAGGTCGGCCGCCTGTTTGTCGCTAAATTTCTCTCGATAGGTTAATACATCATTTGCTATTTGGATGAAAACATTTTGGAAGGGATCACCGACATTTGATTTCGCTTTTCTATCATAGGCTAGTTTTCCGACAACCTTTTTATATTTTTTGGCAAACCACTTTTTACCGCTAGTGTCTTGCACCTCAATATCCATTTCCAAAACCTCGCCATCTGACTGAATAATCGTGCCGGTAATATAGACATCGGTGATGACCTGAGCGTTGGGTGTGACTCTAATAGCGCCCCAGGCGCCACTTTTTTCCAAAACCTTTGCCAGTTGGTTGGAGAAATAAATAGCTTCGGCAAAACGAACCTCAGGGAATACCGTGTCGTCTTCATCGGTTAGGCTAAGACCATCATTGAGCGTAGGTATTCCAACGTCAAGGAGTGCGCTTTCGACCATTGGGCGTGACGGGGTTTGAAGCGCCAGAGGGGTTGAAGAGGTAACTTTATCTATAGCAGCAAAAACGGCTTGTGAACTCACCATTAATATCAGCGCAGCTACTATAGAACCGAGCAAAAAACGAGGTGACATGCCGCCGCAGGAATAATCCCGTGCAACTAAGTAGGTCATAAATTTCATTGGGTGTCCCTTAGTTTCCATTTTTGATGCGTCGATATTCATCCCAAAGTCTTTCTCGAAGTACCGGATCAGATTCTTGGGTAGCGGCATCTCTTATTTGCCGCAAAACGATATCGTCCCCTTGGCCATCGTCGATATCATCAGGGATGGGCTGAACTTCGATTGCTTCACTAGATGCTGAGCTATTATCGCCTGAAGGTTGTCCCTTGGCGTCATCACCATCGTCTTTTGACTCGGGCCCTGCCTCTGCTCGGTCTTCAATGTCAGAGTCACTCTCTGCAATACTCTCCGTTGTTTCATAGGGGGGCTGCTCGCTATCAGATTTAATGCCACCACCACCACTGGGACTTAGTATGTCAATTTGAGCGGGCTTGTCAGAAGATCCTTGACCGGAGACAGTGCTGTCAAAGTCATCGAGGGAATCATCTAAAGATTGATCAAGGTCCCCAATAGAATCTTCATTGCCAGGCGATCCAGG
>JAPKEJ010000075.1 GCA_028822155.1 Porticoccaceae bacterium | reverse complement strand
GAAAATCAAAATGTCCGCATTAAATCGTTGAAAGTGGCAAAAACCATCAATCCTATCAACATCGTCAAACCTGCCTTATAACCTAATAACTGAATCCTTTCAGATACCGGAGAACCTTTAATCAACTCAACCACCATAAACAATAAATGACCTCCATCCAAAATAGGAATCGGTAACAAGTTCATCACGCCGAGCATTATACTTAGAATGGCAATAAAGCGAATAAAATTATCAAATCCAGATCGAGCTGACTGCCCCGCCACTTTCGCTATACTAATAGGTCCGCTAAGATTCTTAGGGCTTAAGTCTCCAACGACTAACTTGCCGATTGATTTAAAAACGAAAACGCTTGTGCTAAAAGTTTCCTCAATGCCGCGTGGAAGCGCTGTGAAAGCATTGTAGCTTATCGTGCGCACCAGATCGTCTGGATACTCCACTCTTGATGACAACTGAATGCCTAACTGGCCAACCTGCTCTCCAGATCTTGTGACTAGCCGAGGTTTCGCATAGATATCAAGTATTTGAGACTGTGCACCTTCCTCGACACGCTCTACTGTCAAAACCACCTCTTGTTCGGCACTACCAGAAACACTCTGAATAAACTGGTCTACTGACGATATTGGCAATCCATTAAAGGCTGTTAACCGGTCACCAGAGCGCAAGCCCGCCTCAAACCCAGCACCATCTTCAGACGCATCGGCAACACCAAGCTCTTTCAGAACAGAGGGCGGTGCCAGACCTAAGGCTCGGAGTACAGAGGGCTCCTCAACATCGGCCAACCAATCTTGGACGGAGATACCCAGGTCATAACGAATATTAGAGTCAGGATAGGCTACGGTGAAAGGGATATTCCCATCATGGCCAATATAATCAAATAACCGGCGTGACAAGTCAGCCCAAGAATCAACTGATTGCCCACCAACAGCAACAACCTCCATATCACGCTCGAAACCCGCCTGCTCTGCCATAGAGCCTGCTTTTACGTCACCAATGACAGGAGCCAACCCGCGCTCTCCACCCAGAAATATAGACCAAAAAATCACAGTTGCGAGTAAAAAATTAGCCAAGGGTCCCGCTGCAACAATCGCCATTCGCTGCCAGAGTTTTTTAGCTGTAAAAGAATAAGGTATATCCTCTGGCAAAACATCGCCAGAACGCTCATCAAGCATTTTAACGTAACCACCCAGAGGCAAAGCTGCGAGAATAAACTCGGTATCATGCTTGTCCCGCCATTTATATAATGGAGTTCCAAAGCCGATGGAGAATTGTTCAACACGAACACCACAGCGCCGCGCTACCCAGAAATGACCAAACTCATGGAAAGTAACTAAGACCCCAAGGGCAAGCAATGTGTAGAAAATAGTTACCAAAATATCCATTGCTTAGCGCTCAATTTTTAAAATAAAGGAAGCGGCATAACTGCGCGCTTTACTATCAGACTCTTGGACTGCAGCAAGTGACTCTGGTTCATTAAATATAGACGCCGACAGCGTTTCTTTTACTACAGCTGCGATTTGGGTAAAACCAATCCGCCTGTCAAGAAATGCTTGAACTGCAATCTCATTAGACGCGTTAAGTACTGCTGGCGCGTCCATTCCGGCCCGAGCGGCGTCAGATGCTAGAGATAGGCAAGGAAAACTCTCGAGATCTGGCCTTGTAAAATCTAATCGCGCAATATCAAACAAATCCAATTCAGCAACCCCAGAATCGATTCGTTCAGGCCAAGCTAATGCGTGAGCTATTGGAGTACGCATATCCGGATTACCCAGCTGCGCGATCACCGAACCGTCAGCGTATTGCACTAGCGAATGCACGATACTCTGGGGATGCACTATCACATCTATTTGATCTGGACTCGCGTCAAACAACCAGCAAGCCTCAATTAACTCTAAACCCTTATTCATCAGTGTGGCCGAATCAACAGATATCTTTCGTCCCATACTCCAATTCGGGTGAGCAACGGCCTGCTCCACTGTGACATCGATCATTTGCTCTGCCGTTAAACCTCTAAATGGACCACCAGATGCCGACAAAAGTAGCCTGACAACCCCACTTTCGGAGAGGCCTTGTGAGGCTCCAGGCAAGCACTGGAAAATTGCATTATGTTCACTGTCTACCGGCAATAACACTGCGCCAGAGACTTTCACCGCCTGCATAAACAGCCCGCCGGCCATGACCAGCGCTTCTTTATTGGCCAAGAGAATTTTTTTACCCGCATTTACCGCCGACAATGTCGGGACCAGCCCTGCCGCACCAACAATAGCCGCCATGACAATATCAACATCATTGTGGCTGGATACATCGCTGAGGGCGTCCACGCCACAGAGCACTTCGGTGTCTGAGCCCGCTTCTTGTAATTTGGCTCGAAGAATACTGGCAGATTCAGGATCTATGACAACGGCATATCTCGGGCTATGCTCTATACACTGAATCGTAAGGAGATTAATTTTTTGATGGCCACTTAAGGCAAAAACTGAATATTTATCTGTATGCCTAGAGATCACATCGAGCGTATTAACGCCTATGGATCCGGTTGCACCAAGTATGGTTATCTTTTGGCGCATCAGAATGTATTGGTAAAGGGTAATATTAGGCCGAACATCGGTAGCGCAGCCATCATCCCATCTAGACGATCAAGCACTCCTCCGTGGCCAGGCAACAGATGCCCGCTGTCTTTAACGCCGCTATGACGTTTAATCATGCTTTCGAATAAATCGCCAAGCACAGAATAAAGACCCACCGGAAAAACAAGTAGCGAAAGACTTAATAGAGACATTTCATCCGACAGAAGCCATACCAGTGAACCCACCAACGCTGCCTGCAAAACTAAACCACCGACGAATCCTTCCCATGTTTTCCCTGGACTAATAATTGGCGCCAACCTGTGCTTACCAAAGTATTTCCCAGCGAAAAAACCACCTATATCAGCTAAGGCAATGATTACAATCGCCAATAGCAGCAGCCATTGTCCAGACGGGTGGTTCATAATCGTCACGATGGCTACCCAGGTAAAGCAGAACAGCATAAGACCAAGCAACCCCAGCACAGGCTGTGTGGACCATAAAATAGCACTCGAAGGATAACCCTGAATCCAAAGAAAAATAACCGCCCACACTCCAACGGCCACAAGCAACAATTGCTGAGATCTTTCATCATCGAAAGCATCAGGAAGGCCTAACCAGTTTGCCGCCACAGCCAGTGTGAGCAACACGAGGGCTAAATATCCCAATCTCGCAGCTAGCGAACTTATTTTGACTAACCTACTCCATTCCCAACCGGCAGCAAGGACCAGTGGTATCGTCGCAATGGAAAATAACATGGGAGGCATAAGAAAAAGCGCGGGCACAAAAACAGCGACCAAGCATAATGCTGTAATAATTCGTAATCTAAGCATTGGACTGTTCTATATTATTTCTACAGTGATCTGCCACCAAACCTTTCCTCCAACCAAAAAGACCATGGTGAGAATAATGGTCTTTTACAACAATATCTAGGGGTTTGGAGTCAAAATCTAGCCAAAAGTATTCTGAAAAGTACAACTTAGGAGATGAGGAGATTAGATCTCCATCAAATCCTTCTCTTTCACGACTAGCGCATCGTCAACTCGAGCGATGAAACGATCAGTTATTTTCTGAACATCATCATGAGCTTTACGTTCTTCATCTTCACTAATATCTTTCTCTTTCAAAAGATCCTTCACATCAGACAGAATGTCGCGACGAATATTCCGAATCGAAATTCTGGAATTCTCAGCTTCGGCTTTGGCTTGTTTACCATAGGACTTGCGAGTCTCTTCGGTCAGCGCGGGCAGTGGGAGGCGAATAACTGAACCCGAGGTTGAGGGATTAAGACCCAAATCAGATTTCATGATGGCTTTTTCAATTTCGGGAACCAAGAATTTCTCCCAAGGAGTCACCGACAGGGTTCTTGAATCTTCCACGACTATAGAAGCGGCCTGAGATAAAGGCGTGTCTACGCCGTAGTAGTCAACTGAGATGCCATTCAATAGGCTCGAATTAGCCCTGCCGGTTCGAATTTTGTTAAACGCATTGCCTAGGGCATCAAGTGACTTCGCCATTCGCTGTTCTGCGTCAGTTTTTAATTCATTTATCATTTATCTGTTTCCCCTAAACTTTCTTCTATCAGAGTACCTTCCGAGCCACCCACTACTAAGTTAAGCAACGCACCCTGCTTTGACATACGAAAAACCCTAAGTGGCATATTATGCTCTCGACACAGGCAAATAGCAGTAAGGTCCATAACACCAAGTTTTTTATCTAGGACCTGATCGTAAGTAAGATGAGTATATAGTTCTGCATCAGAATTCAGCATTGGATCAGAGGTATAAACACCATCGACCTTGGTGGCTTTTAAAACAACATCAGCGTCAATTTCTATCCCTCTAAGACAGGCAGCAGAATCAGTTGTGAAGAATGGATTTCCAGTGCCCGCAGCGAATATTACGACATCGCCATCTTTTAGGTACCGAATAGCACGACGACGATCATAGTGTTCCACTACACCACTCATTGGAATGGCAGACATCACGTGGGAGGAGATATTGGTTCGTTCAAGAGCATCACGCATAGCGAGAGCATTCATAACTGTGGCAAGCATGCCCATGTGGTCACCAGTGACCCGATCCATACCGGCAGCATTAAGTGCAGCGCCACGAAAAAGATTACCGCCACCAATAACCAAACCAACCTGAACACCGATACCGACTAATTGACCAATTTCTAGAGCCATCCGATCAAGAACCTTAGGGTCAATCCCAAAGCCCTCTTTGCCCATAAGTTCTTCACCACTCAACTTAAGAAGAATACGTTTATACTTTTTCTCTTTGATGGACGGTGGCATAACAACTCCTAAGTTTTACTATTAACTAGCACCTTTAACTTGAGCGGCAACTTCGGCAGCAAAATCAACTTCCTCAACCTCAATACCTTCACCAACTTCAAACCGGACAAATGATAAGACTTCAGCTCCCGCCTCTTTTACTAGCTTGCCGACGGTCATGTCAGGGTCTTTAACAAAAGGCTGATCAACTAGACTACTCTCCTTTAAAAACTTATTAACTCGACCAATAATCATTTTTTCAATAATTTCTTCCGGCTTACCACTCTCTCTAGCTTGAGCCGCAAAAATCTCTTTCTCAGCCGCAACAATTTCTGCCGGCATTTGATCAGAGCTTACCACTGCTGGATTAACCGCGGCAATGTGCATTGCAACATCCTTAGCAAGTTCCTCAGAACCCCCACTAAGACCAACCAAAACGGCAATCCTGTTATTACTGTGGACATAGCCGCCTACTACCGAAGCTTCCACACTACCAACACGACGTGGAGAAATATTTTCGCCAATTTTTTGCACTAAGGCTTCACGCGCCGACTCTAAGCCACCCGCCATCAAGGCGGCCATATCAGTTTCTTTACTGGCAAATGCAGAGTCCAAAACGGACCCAACAAAACCTTGGAACCCTTCGTCTCTCGCCACGAAGTCAGTTTCACTATTCACTTCAACAACAACTCCGTACCCAGCCTCTACCTTGACAGACACCAGCCCATCCGCAGCAGTACGTCCCGCTTTCTTTGCGGCCTTCATGCCACTAGACTTGCGTAGATCTTCAATTGCTTTGTCGATATCCGCACCCGCTTCAGCAAGTGCCCTCTTGCATTCCATCATGCCCAAACCAGTCCGCTCTCGCAGCTCTTTTACCAAAGATGCAGTAACCTGTGCCATCTCAATCCTCTCTAAGTCATAATTACAGTTAAAATAAAGGGGGCTAAAAACCCCCTTTATTGTTACTCATTGTCTTACCGTTTACTCAGCAGCAGTTCCAGCAGGAACCTTTTCTGCAGCAGCTTCCTTTACGACAGGAACTTCAACCTCAGCAACCTCAGCAACAACTTCTTCTACCACTGGGGTAACATCAGCAACAGCCTCTTCTACCACTGGGG
>JAPKEJ010000074.1 GCA_028822155.1 Porticoccaceae bacterium | reverse complement strand
TCAAATACATGATGACATTGACATCCCTACATCACTTAGTAAAATCGGGGTTCCGTTTGATTACGTTCAAAGAATAGCTGATATCGCTCAAATCCGAACCTTAATCCAAACTGCGACAACAAAAGCTCGCTAACCTAGAGATGGACACGTAATGAAAAATCTTAAAAAGTTTTATATCGATGGTCAGTGGGTCACTCCGAATTCAACAGCAACCTTACCCGTCCTAAATCCAGCCACTGAGGAGCAGGTTGGTACGATAACTATGGGTAATGTGGCTGACGTTAACCTCGCTGTAGCCGCGGCTAACAAGGCCTTTCAAAGCTTTTCACAGACCACTAAAGAAGAGCGCTTGGCCTTATTGTATCGATTAAAAGATGTGACCGAAAACCGGCTAGAAGATCTTGCTCAGGCGATGCGGATAGAAATGGGGGCCCCCATTAGCATGGCAAGAGATGCGCAAGCCGACGCCGCAATCGGTCACTTGGATAGCTTTATAGAAGCATTAGAGAATCTTGAAGAGCAAGAAACACTCGCCAACGGCGATATCCTAATGCGAGAACCGATTGGAGTTTGCGGCCTAATTACACCCTGGAATTGGCCCATCAACCAAATTGTGCTTAAGGTTATACCGGCACTTGCAGCAGGATGTGCATGCATATTGAAACCCTCGGAGCACACGCCAATCTCTGCCATGATTTATGCTGAAATTATCCATGAAGCTGGCTTTCCACCAGGAGTTTTTAATTTGGTCAACGGAGATGGAGAGAACGTTGGCACTGCCCTATCCCTTCACACTGATATTCAAATGATGTCATTCACCGGTTCGACACGCGCAGGAAGAGCAATAACTCGCGATGCTGCTGAGACAATTAAGCGTGTAACCCTAGAGCTTGGCGGAAAATCTCCCAATCTCGTGTTTGCTGATTGTGATCTCGAGTCCCGAATAACAGATTCAGTAAGTGAGTGCATGTTGAACACAGGCCAATCCTGCGATGCCCCGACTCGGCTGTTAGTGGAGCGCGAGTGTTATGACGAAGTAGTAGACATCGCCAAGCGTGCGGCAGAAGCAATAGAAGTATGTGATCCAGAGCTTGAGGGCGATCACATTGGACCACTTTTTGATCGCATTCAGTTCGATCGTGTGCAGGCCATGATTGGTGTTGGTATCGCAGAAGGCGCCACACTTTTGACTGGCGGTCTGGGTAAACCAGAGGCATTTAAGGCCGGCTGGTTTGTTAAGCCTACTGTATTTTCAGATGCATCAAATGACATGCGTATTGCTCAAGAAGAAATCTTTGGCCCAGTTTTAGTTATCATACCATTTGATAATGAGGCAGAAGCAATCGCTATTGCCAATGATACGCCTTATGGCCTAGCCGCCTATATCCAAACTGGCGACCCCACACGAGCCGTGCGAGTGTCTGCGCAGCTGCGAGCTGGAGCCGTGCATATCAATGGAGGGGGGTACAATTATGGATCGCCTTTTGGGGGTTATAAGCAATCTGGTAATGGTCGCGAAGGCGGCGTAATGGGGCTAGAAGATTTTCTTGAAACCAAAACTTTGCACGGTCTGTAGCCGTCAAGCGCAGCTGACATAAATCGGCGCGCAAAGTTTTAGGCCGTATGTTCTGCCAGAAATTTAGCAATTTGACTTACGGACTCCTGAGCCTCTGGCAGTTTTTCGTCCCATTCAAAGACATGCCAAAGATCTTCCCAAACACGCAGATCTACTACAACATCCTGCTCTCGCAGAACCTCGGTCAAACCCATTGCTTGGCTAAACAGTAGATCGCGAGTTCCCGTCGTGATAAGGATAGGCGGAAATGTTTTGTTAAATTTACCATTGATCGGTGAGATAGACGGATCAGTGAGCGTATTGTCACCGGCATAATGCTTAACCGCAAAATCTAGATGTTGGGCTGTCAGCACCGGATCAAGGCCATCGTTGTCCGAGAGACTGTCTCCTGAGTTGGTTAAATCGCACCAAGGAGAAATCAGTGCAACCGATCCTGGTAAAGGTATTCCAAGCTGTTTGGCCCTCAACATCAAACTTAGAACAAGATTACCGCCGGCAGATTCTCCCACCAAAGCAAAAGGTTTTTGGCTCATTACGCGATATACAGCGAATCCATCATCTATCGCTGCTGGCCATGGATATTCAGGCGCCAGCCGGTAGTGAGGTATAATCAGGCAAGCCCCCGTTATTGCGCAAAGTGGCGCAGCAATTGTTAGATCCTCAAATGGGCTGCCAGTAACAAAACCACCTCCAAATCCATAGAGAATTTTCCATTCCACTAATTGTTCGAAAGGGACCACACGCAGGCACGAAACCCCCCCGATCTCGCAGGCCTCAATTTTTACTTTGTATTTTTTTATTACGTGTTCAACCGCAGGCTCTATAAAGTCCCTTGTTTTAGACCGCAAGGTAAAAAGGGTTTCTAACGAGCGATCCATCGGAGGAATGAGACTCTCAGCTAATATCTGACGAGCTTCTGGGCTGCTAGTTCTTACCTTTTTCACTATACGAGTGCCCTCCATTATGGCTTATGTGGAGACAGACAAGGTAGCATATAAGATTTGATTAGCGATCTAAGGGTCCACCTAAAAACTCTTCCAATACTTATGATAACTACCGCGTTAGTCCTTTCCAGCAACTGCTTGTAAAAGCACATACCAGTGCGCGATGTTATCGTAAAAACTTTCAACCAATACGCGTTCATTCAAACCATGAGAGAAACTGTCGCTTGACTTACTATATTGGCCATTTACGCCGTAACTAGGAATTCCTGCGGCCCTAAAGTGCATGCCATCCGTGCCGCCGGAGGACATGCTGGGAATGATTTCTAATCCAGGATGTTTAATGTCAATGGCTTTCTGTAAGGCCACTATGACATCTTGACGTAAAGGCGAGGCATCGGTCTCAGTAACTTCATCTAGAAGAACAAACTCAACCGCTGGGTTATTAACTGTAAGCTTAAGTTGGCTGAGTGTTTCTTCAACACCCGCGCCAGGAAATACACGACAATTAACGGTGGCTGTAGCAGACTGAGGCAAGGCATTCTCGGCATGGCCAGCCCTTAGCATTGTGGCTACACAGGTGGTTCCTAAAGTACCCACAAAGCTGCTATTCGCCCGCAGTATTCCAATCGCGCTGGGATCTTTTGGGTTAGCGGAAAAATCTATCATTGCCTTACCTAATTTTCCCGCAGTACGAGCGCCTGTGCCCTTGAAATAAGCCAAAGTCAGATCGTTATAACTCACCGGAAACTTATAGTTCTGAATCTTGGCCAAGGCTTGAGCCAGGTCATAGATGGCATTATCTTCTCTTGGCCGGCTGCTATGTCCACCGGGATTACGAAACGTCATATCCCAAGTAACATAAGTTTTTTCCGCTGCTTGCATCCCAAAACTGGCGGGTCGACCACCTGATTCAGGAATGGATGCTCCACCGGCATCAGCGTTTAATACAAATTCGCTGTCAGTGAGATCTCGATACTCATTGACCAGTGCCTTGGTGCTGTTCATGGTGGTTTCTTCATCACCAGAAAAAGCAATAATTAGATCGCGCCCAGGCACCCATCCTTCAGCTTTAAGCCGCAAAAATGCGGCGGTGACTGCCGTCATTCCTAACTTATCGTCAACCGTGCCGCGCCCAAAATAATAGCCATTTTCTTCAACTAAAGTGAAAGGGTCTCGATCCCAATCTTCACGCAAGGCGTCAACAACATCCATGTGGGCTGAGATACTAATCGGCTTTTTACCTAGGGAACCATCACCACGATACCTCACCACAAGCGCGGCAGTGTCCTCTATCTCAAGAACATGTATATCAGTCTCAGGAAAGCCGCCTTTTTTAAACTCTGATGCCAAATATCGCGCCAACGTAGGCACTTGGTATTGACCTTCTGCCGTACGCATTTCCACAGAAGTTTTGTAAATTTCAAATGCCTTTTGCCCAAAAGGCATATTAATATCAGCACTGAAAGAATAGCTAGATATGGCTAGTAGCAACGACAAAATAGATAGAAATTTAAACCGTGAATTGAACATAACATCTCCTTGTTGGAGGGAGCATATAAAATCGTACCCTCTCCCTTTTTATTGACCCACTAAAAATTAAACCAGCCCAATGCATCATAAGTTATTCCAGTAGACACAAACCCCTGAATTGCGACTAGACACCCAGTTAATATTAGCCCTAGTATGGACCCTATAATGCCATTATTCGCCGCATAGCCCAATATAGAGGTAGGCTTATAAACTAACTCTCTGTAATTTATTAATTCATCTACTTGCTCTAGCAGCGCTTTCGCACTTTGAAGGTCCGTTACGCGCTCCGCTTCGACATTCGCAAGTTTTACTTCCCATATTTCTTCTTCGATTATAAATAATTGATTCCTAATGAAATCTCTATGCTCGGCACTTAGCGACTGAAGCTTAATTGCCTTATATATAGCAAAAAGACTAATACCTGAAATAATAGTGATGATTGCGGCAATGACATAGATGGTTGAAATATGATGCCTCATTTCTGTCCAAACAATAAGGTTCAAAATGGCTATACAAAATAACGAATAAAAAATAAGAATAGAGGTGTAGGCCTGAATTCTTAAGTAGAAGGCCTCACCAAATGAGCGAAGAACCTTTCTTGCGTTCATCCAGCCAAAAACATTGACCCTTTTTTGCAAGTCTATAAAGATATGCCTTGTATTAGCGTCTGCATTTTTACTCTTAGTAAATATCGACGAAACAAGAATGCCAGGATACTTGACTAGGTCACCTAGCTTTTTAGCTGTCTGATAGCGTCTTTCAAAATCTATGGCACAGATAAGACCGAAAAACAGCATTTGAAAACCAAGCATAAAACCTAGGATAGAGGCTATGCTAACAATCTGTTCAGCCCAAGTTACGCCAAGCAGGGTTACGTCATAATATGCTCTTACTAAAAATGGAGTTGCGGGTATTGCAAGCATGCAGGGATAGATGACTAGACGAAAACTAGACATAAAGTTTCTTTGGTAAACTGATTTAATAATGTTGTACAGAAAAAATCCTGACGCCACCTGATTCTCTTTTGTTGCGTTTGTTTTTGCAGGAAATAAGGGGCTCGAGTCTTCATTCAACAAGGCACTGACAACATCATCATCTAATTCAACAGGAATTCCTTGTAAACATATATCATTCTCATCCATAGAGCAGGTAATCTCATCCTCAATAAGCCCAGGGAATTGAGTTGGGCTAAGCCAACCTTGCCCAACTAGCCTGCGATTTGTTTTGTCGTCGTCCCAATTAGGTGCCGAAAGACATAACCTGTCTAAATCTTCCTCCCTAAAATAGGCATATTTTACCGAAATAATAAGCCGCCTCATAACGAGCAATAAATAGGCAAGAATAATTTGGAACTTATCTATATTGACCAGCATTGTACCGTCTGAAAACACGGCCAAAAGGAAGCCAATAGTCAAAAGCCAGGATGCGGGGTAGATGACAAGCCATGACAAAATTATATTAACTAAAGGACGATGTTTTGTTGAAACCGAACACAGTCCTCTATTTTGTATGACATGCCAAGCTCTTATTAAAGAGCTTTCTAAAAAAATGGCTGCTAGAGGCGATAAAAATACGGGAGGCAAATTCTCATAAATAAATGTTTTCCAAAAAGCCGTCCATGAGAATTTGACTGGTGAATGGTAATCATCCGCTCCCTTAGAAGATGAGCTACTTCGTAATTTAGCCGCTTCATATGACGAACTTATCCCCGATATAAACCTTTCATCTTCTTCGTTTGAAGGCTTTCTTAGGCTAAGAAAGGACTCTGGTGGATTTTGTTGTTCTTTGTGTTTTTCGGTCATCATTTCTACCTATAAGTCTCGAAACATTGAACTCATCCTTGAATTTTATATTTATCTCAAGAGACGCAATAATTTAAAGCCCTCTAATTATCTACTTTTAAGGTGGTCGCCG
>JAPKEJ010000034.1 GCA_028822155.1 Porticoccaceae bacterium | reverse complement strand
CCCCGACATCCTGCTCCCAAAGCAGGCGCGCTACCAGACTGCGCTAATCCCCGAATGACAATCCATACGGCTTTCTCAAGAGCGGGCATGATACTGACCGAGCAGGTTACCGTCAATGCGAAATGATAACATCTAGCAATAAACTACGTGACTTTGATTCAATGGTGCCTCTACTGGTCTAGATAAGGTAAAATTTGGCAAATTTTGGTCTACTTAACGCCGTTTATTCCGACCGCAAGCGGGCGGGTGATTGGTTTAAATGGGTACATTTCGTTTGGGAGAGAATTGCTTGCAGCAAAATGATAACGAGCCAGTTCTCGACATGTGTCCGCTATGTGCGAGCATAAAAGTTGTATCCTATTACGAGGATAAAACACGGCCATATTTGTGTTGCAGGGAATGTCAGCTGGTCTTTGTGCCGCGCGCATTTCATTTGTCCTCAACAGACGAGCAAGCGGTCTATGATCAACACCAAAATAATCCCAATGATCAAGGTTACAGAAGGTTTCTAAGTCGGCTTGCTGACCCTCTACTTGAAAAATTGGCGCCCAATAGTTTGGGGCTAGACTTTGGCAGTGGCCCGGGACCTACTTTATCGGTCATGCTTGAAGAAAAGGGGCATAAGGTCAATATTTATGATCCTTTTTACGCTCCAGATAAACAAGCTCTTGCTGGCCACTATGATTTTATTACTAGTACCGAAGTAATTGAGCACCTAGCGGCGCCGGGGGAAGAACTCGACCGGCTATGGGGGTTATTAAAACATGGGGGCTACTTGGGGCTTATGACTAAGCAGGTTACTAACCAAAAATCTTTTGACAGCTGGCACTATAAAAATGATCCAACCCACATTAGTTTTTTCTCACAACAAACTTTTGAATACCTAGGTGCCAAGTGGGGCAGTGCACCTGTCTTTATTGGCGCAGACGTCATACTCTTTAGAAAGTAGCTAGAACCTTTTCCCTTGCAGCAACAAAAGCGTTCACAGACCTGTCAATATCGGACTCAGTGGTAACCCACGAACAGACGCTAATACGAATTACTTTTTGTCCCTGCCAAACAGACCCACCGACCCAGCATTCTCCAGAGTCTTGTATAAGTTCAATAATGTCTTGTGTGGCTGTATCAGACGTATTGCAACTTACCACTACCTGATTAAACACTACGTCATTGAGAACACTAAAACCCTGTTGACTGAGTTGGTTAGCAAACAGCACTGCGCGATCATGCAGGCCAACTATGAGTTCATCAACGCCCTCGCTGCCCAGATACTTTAAAGCGGCCCACAGTTCCACTGCGCGAGCGCGACGTGACATTTCCGGGGTGTAGTGCATGCCGTCACGGTTTTCACTAAAGTGTAGGTACGTGCCTGACGCCTGTAAAGCATGCGTAAGGGCCTCTTTGTCTGCACATAGCAGTATGCCGCTGTCATAGGGGGTATTAAGCGTCTTGTGCCCATCTACCGACCATGACTGGGCTTTGTTCATACCGTCGGTTAAATGCCTAAGCTGACGTGTTCCGCCGGCCCAAAGACCAAAGGCGCCGTCAATATGTACCCAGGCACCCACATCATTAGCTAGCGTGCAGATTTCATCAAAGGGATCAAAGGCCCCAGAATTAACATTGCCTGCCTGCAATATAAGCACGCAACTGTCATCTAGTTCGGGTAACTTTTCTGGGCAGAGGCGTCCCTGATCATCACAGTCTACATACTCTATGTTGTCGAGACCAAAACCTAAGAGTGCCAATGCCTTTACCACGGCACCATGAGTCTGTTGGCCGGTAATAACTCTCAGTGGTGGGGCGCCGTTCATTCCTTGGCGGTTAAAGTCCCAGCCTTTGTTGTCGCATAAACGATAGCGAGCCGCAGCAAGACCACAAAATATAGCGGAGGAGGTACCGCTCACAAAACCAGCGACCGTCTCATCAGGAAGGTCAAATAGCTGTTTTAGCCATGTTTCGCAAACAGCTTCTAGTTTTGAGGCGATGGGCGACATTAGATAAAGTGCTGTGTTTTGATCCCAAAAGTCAGTGAGCCACTTGGTGGCCAATGTGACCGGGATAATGCCACCGTTAACATAGCCAAAGTAGCGACCACCTGTTTGTGCCGTCGATGCGGGTGAGCCAAACTTATGTAGCTGTTTGAGAATCTCTGAGCCGTCACCATTTTCAACAGGCATATCTTCAACAAAATAATCGAGACTTCTTATAGCATCGGATGATGGGAATACATTACGCTCTGCAACGCTATCAGCGTATTCAAAGGCATAACCTCGCGCCTCGTCATAGAGAGATTTAAGCTGTTGTTCTGCGTGCATTTTGTCGCGTAGAGACATATCTAAATTGATCCCTTCTTTATAGATTTCAATGATAATTAAAATAAGACGCAGTAAACCATAGACTAAACCTTCTAGAAAGTTAGAATATCGTCCTTTAAACAAAATGAACCCAGAGAAGACTTATGTTCAGTGGACAAACCCTAACGCTAAAAATGATCGAAAATGACTTCGCCGAGATTAATTTCAATAGCCTCACAGGTTCGGTTAACAAGTTTGACAAGCAAACATTGGGCGAGCTGGAATCTGCGGTAGACATTCTAAAGAGTAAATCGTCTATTAAGGGTCTGCTGGTAACTAGCAGTAAGTCAGTTTTTGTAGTGGGAGCCGATATTACTGAATTTACCGCGATGTTTGCCGTACCAAAAGAAGAATTTATAGCCGGTGCTCAGCATGCCAACGGTCTTTTCTCGGCTATTGAAGATCTGCCTTACCCTTCGGTGGCAGCCATTAATGGCTTTGCTCTCGGTGGCGGTTTCGAAATATGTCTGGCCTGTGATTCACGAGTCATGAATGTTAAAGCAGCTATAGGATTACCTGAGACCGGGCTTGGCATAATTCCAGGATGGGGCGGTACTGTGCGCCTTCCTAGGCTGGTTGGGTTTGCGACAGCAGCACAGTGGATTTCTTCTGGGGCGCAACAATCAGCGCAATCAGCATTACAAGCGGGCGCTGTGGACCAGTTAGTAGAAGCTGATAGCATACGAGATGCGGCTGTCTCATTGCTGCAATCTCATGCCAATGGTGAAGTTGATTTTGAAGAGCGTCGAATCAGCAAACGCTCCGCAGTCAACATCAGTTCGGCCGAAATCGCGCAAACGGCGGACAAACTTCAGAGTGCCATTTTAGGTAAAACGGGCAACAAATACCCTGCGCCGTTAAAGGTGATAGACCTATTAAGTGCTGCGGCTTTAGTTGACCGAGATGCGGCGATTCATTTGGAAAACCAATCATTTTATGAGTTGTGCCACACAGCAGAAGCGCGGGCGCTAGTTGGCCTGTTTTTAGGCGGTCAATTTGTCGTCAAACAAGCGAAGGTCCGCAACGCACCATTCAAAGATAGTGCACAGCCCATCACTAGTGCCGCCGTTATTGGCGCAGGTATTATGGGTGGTGGTATCGCCTATCAGAATGCCTTAAAAGGTTTTTCGGTGGTCTTAAAGGACATTGCCCAGCCAGCACTCGACCTGGGCATGAGTGAGGCAACCAAACTGCTAAATAAGGGCGTACAACGCGGTAAGCTTACCGAAGCTAAGTCAGCTCAGATTATCAGTCAAATACAACCAACCCTCGACGATAAGGCTATTAGCGATAGTAATATGATAGTTGAGGCGGTGGTCGAAATAGAGTCTGTTAAGGCCCAGGTTCTGGCCGCTGTAGAATCTCAACTATCGAACCCAGATAGCATTATTACGTCGAATACTTCAACGATCTCTATTACGTCTCTTGCCGAGTCATTGCAGCGTCCAGAAAACTTTTGTGGTATGCACTTTTTTAACCCGGTTCATGCCATGCCCCTTGTAGAGATTATTCGCGGAGAAAAAACCTCAGATAAAACTATTGCAGCGGTCTGTGCCTATACCCTAAGTCTTGGCAAAAAACCTATTGTCGTTAATGACTGTCCTGGCTTCTTAGTCAATCGTGTGCTCTTTGCCACTATGTTTGGCATGGAAATGTTAATCGCGGAAGGGGCTGACTTTCAACAGGTGGACCATGCACTTGAAGCCTGGGGTTTACCTATGGGCCCGGCCTATCTCTCTGATGTTGTTGGATTGGACACTATTGTTCACTGCTATTCAGTTATGTTGGCTGGTATACCTGAACGTTTCATTGAGATCTCGCCAGCGCGCCCATCTGCAATGCTGGTAGATGCAAATAGACTAGGCCAAAAGAATGGTCTTGGTTATTACGGATATCAAAATGACGAGAGGGGTCGCGCAGCAAAGGCGCCCGACCCGTTGGTTATCCAAGCTTTTGAAGAACAGTTTGGCGCAACACGCCTATTTGATGAGCAAGAGATCGTGACTCGTGTGCTGTTGCCTATGGGTATGGAAATGGCTCGTTGCTTGGAAGAGGGCATTGTTGGGTCCCCAACCGAGGCTGACATGGCATTGATTTACGGACTTGGTTTCCCATCGTTTAGAGGCGGTATCTGTCGCTGGATGGACGAGATTGGATTAGCTGAAATCTGCGCTCTGGGTGACCAATATAGTCACATCAGCCCTCTGTATGAACCCACCGACAGAATGCGTGCGATGGCGGCCAACGGAGAAACCTTTTACAAGTTATAAGTACTCGCTAAAAAAGGACCACACTTCTTCGCTGGCGTTGATGTCGCGATTGCTGGAGCGTGCGTAGAACCAGTCCATAGGATATTGCCACCAAGGCACTTGTGCGCCCGGCCAATGATGGCCGCCATCTTTAATAATATAAAACCAGACTTGCTGGTTGTTATCCTTTCGATAGTAGCGCTCAAAGGTTATTGAGCTGCCATCGTTGGGATCCTTGTCCTCAAGGCTAGTTAAGGTCTTCTCATTAAGACCCATTGCGTTGACAAAAAACTGGGTCGAAGAAGGAAGGTCATAATAGGCACCATATCCATCACTGTTATCCATATCACCCTCGAAAGGGGAGATATAATCTGCCGTCCCATGTATTTCAAACAGCGGGATAGCATTGCTTGTATCGCAGGAGTCAGCGATATCCTTCATTAGAACGCCAGTGATCGGCGCTACCGCCCGAAATATATCGCTAGAGGTGCAGGCAAGCATATAGTTCATGTCGCCACCATTGGACATACCCGTTGCAAAGATTTTTGATGGGTTTGAGTCGTAGCGTTGGCTTACATCTAAAGTGAGTTGCCTAATAAAACTCAGGTCATCCACGGGGGAGTCCCTGTGAAAGTCATAACCCACGTTAAAAAATGTGTTTCCTTGCGAATCTATGGTTCCTTGGGGATAGACCACAACAAAGCCCTCGCGATCGGCTATATCGTTCATTTTAGAGTAATCCATAATATATTTAGCCGCACTAGTGTAGCCATGAATCACCACTATCAAGGGCGCATCTGGCTTCACGTCAGTAGGTACATGTAACCAATAGGTACGCTGTAGCCCTTGGTGGGAAAATATTTTTTCTCCCGTAAAGGCATCACCCACACTTAGCGGCGATACAAATAATAAAGCGAGTAACAGAAATTTCATAATAGTGTCCTTAGCTGGCTAAGGCCGGCCAGCTTGGTGGGCGATAGACCTAAATAGAGCTAAGTGTGCCCAATCGCTGGATGGGCCATAAGTGATGTCGTTATAGTAAGGGTTGGCCGACAACTTGGTGATCACGGTGTTAGTCTCACGATTAACATAAATATATTGGTTGTAGACACCCATCGCCATGAACTCGCCCTCGTTACCTGGCGGTATCCACCACTGGTATCCATAGCCAAAATCAGGGCCCGGCTGCACATGTGGACCATCTGCTGTGATCGAATCAGCCACCCAGCCCTTAGGCACGATCTGCTGCCCATTTAAGGCTCCTTCATGAAGATACATAGATCCTATCTTCGCAAAGTCCCGTAGCGTCAAGTTAAGGCCCCCTAGAGCCATCTCGGCGTTAGTACCGTCCGCAATCCAATACCCATCATGCTCCATACCCGCAGGGTCATAGAAATTTTCCTGCATATACTCGGTAATACTTAGTCCAGTCGCGCGATTAAGCACCATGCTCAGCACATGGGTATCTATGCTCACATAAAGGTTTTTTGTGCCTGGTTTTACGCCACGGTTGAGGCTAGCGGCAAAAGCATCTTGTGAATTACCGACTGCAAAATCTCGCCCCCAGCGGTTAATATCGCTATAAAAGTCGCCATAATCTTCGTTAAAAGCGATTCCAGATGACATCTGCAATACATCTTTGATACGCACCCCTTCATAGCCTGAGCCCTCTAATTGCGGCGCATAGACATCAACAGCCTGCTCAATACTGGTGATTTGGCCCTTATCAACAGCGATACCGACCAGTGCCGAGATAAACGATTTCGCCATAGACCAAGAGATGTTTTGTGTTGTCTGGGTATTACCCAAAAAGTAATCTTCAGAAACAATCACATCGTCCTGAATCACCAAAAATCCTGTAGTCCAAGAGTTCTTAAGAAAAGTTTGGGTAACATAATCTTGGTCGTCGTAGCTGAAGTTAGGGGGCAATGATGCTGATTGGTCGGCGGCATAACGATAAGGTTGACTGGATTTGTCTAAACGCTTGGCGGGCCAAATAGTCGTGGCCGAACGAAAATTTTCGACAATTTTATCTTCATCAAACAGGTGTATGGTGAGGTACAGTGCTTGCATCTTTGGATAGAACCAAACGCAGGCTAAGATTAAACCTACCGTTAAACCGACACCAATCCTTTTTATCGTCACGACACATCCCTCAACGTCATACAGTTAGGCTGGATAGCCTCTTAAAACTCAAGATTAGACAGCATATTCAATGAGTGCAACCTATTTCCATCCAATGGAGAACGGGCAGACACAAAAAAGGGCGGATAAAAATCCACCCTCAATCGATACTAACTAATTTAAACCTAGAACTGGTTCATTGTGTTGTCTTTACCAGACGCCTTAAGTGCTGCTTCACCGGCAAAAAACTCTTTGTGGTCATCACCCATATCAGACCCGGCCATGTTCTGATGTTTAACACAGGCGATACCCTGACGAATTTCCTTGCGCTGCACGCCAGCGACATAACCCAGCATGCCTTGTTCGCCAAAGTAATCCTTAGCAAGGTTGTCAGTAGAAAGCGCAGCAGTGTGGTAGGTAGGCAGGGTAATCAAATGGTGGAAAATTCCAGCACCCTTAGCCGCATCCGCTTGGAAAGTACGAATCTTTTCATCTGCCTCTAAACCCAAGTCAGTCATGTCATAAACGGCATTCATGAGGTCTGCACGCTCATAGCTTGAGACATCTTGGCCGGCTTCAGACCATGCATCAAAGATCTGCTGACGGAAGTTAAGTGTCCAGTTAAACGAGGGGCTATTATTGTAGACAAGTTTAGCGTTAGGTACAGCTTTACGAATCTCATCAACCATGGCGCCAATCTGACCGATATGTGGCTTCTCAGTCTCAATCCAAATCATATCTGCACCGTTCTGCAGGCTGGTAATCGAGTCCAGTATGCATCGTGCTTCACCGGTGCCAGCCTTAAACTGGAATAGGTTACTTGGTAGACGTTTAGGCCGAACCAGCTTGCCATTTCGGTTAATCACTACATCACCATTTTTCATGTCTGCTGGCGTCACTTCTTCAACATCTAGGAACGCGTTGTACTGATCGCCCAAATCGCCTGGCTCGTTGGTCACTGCGATTTGTTTGGTTAGGCCTGCGCCCAGCGAATCTGTGCGGGCGACAATCACACCGTCATCAATGCCTAGCTCAAGGAAAGCATAACGAACAGCGTTAATTTTAGCTAAAAAGTCAGAATGAGGAACAGTTACCTTACCGTCCTGGTGACCACATTGCTTTTCATCAGAGACTTGGTTTTCAATCTGAATACAACAGGCGCCAGCTTCAATCATCTGCTTGGCCATAAGGTAAGTAGCTTCCGCATTACCAAAACCCGCATCAATATCAGCAATAATCGGTACTACGTGAGTTTCAAAATTATCAATCTGAGCCTTAATAGCTGCTTTAGCCTCGCCCTGAGCTGCATCTAACTGACGGAATAGACCCGCTAGTTCACGAGCATCGGCCTGACGTAGGAAGGTATAGAGCTCAGCAATAAGTGACGCCACCGACGTCTTCTCGTGCATAGACTGATCGGGAAGAGGACCGAACTCAGATCGCAGCGCTGCAACCATCCATCCTGACAGGTAAAGGTACTTTTTCTTGGTGGTACCGAAATGCTTTTTGATCGCGATCAATTTCTGCTGTCCGATAAATCCATGCCAGCAACCCAGTGACTGAGTGTATGCAGCAGGGTCAGCATCGTACTCGTCCATGTCCGCACGCATTATGCCAGCGGTGTATTTCGCAATCTCAAGACCCGTTTTGAAACGGTTTTGAGCGCGCATACGGGCGGCAGAGTCAGCATCAATAGCGCCCCAGTTCCCCTTATTACCTTCTATGACTTTTGCCAAATCGGCTGAATCTTGGTTGAAAGTAGACATGTAAACAAACCTTTTTATAGTTATGAAATTTGACTGCACGCCTATTTTAGGTATCATGCCGACATTATCCTAGTTTATCATTTCTATCTTGAGTATTTTTTGTATGAATATGTCTAAAGTGGATTTAAATCTCCTCGTTTATCTTGATGTGCTACTTCGGGAATGTAACGTAACCCGCGCAGCAGAAGAGCTGGGCATAAGTCAGCCTGCAATGTCCAATAGCCTACGGCGCCTGCGAGACCTCTTTAATGATCCTATTTTGGTGCGTACCAGCGATGGTATGACGCCCACTGCCCGAGCCTTGGAGCTACAGCCGCTAGTTCGGACAGTTTTAGCCGCCGCAGAGCAGGCAGTACTGCCCAAGACAGACTTTGACCCCGGTGTTTCTAATCGAATATTCCGCATCATGGCAAGTGACTATACTGAATCAACGCTGTTGCCTGTGTTACTTACGAGCCTGCGCAAAGAGGCTCCTGGCATTCGTTTAGATATCATGACCCCCAGCGACGTGAGTTTTCATGATGTTGAAAGGGGCAAGGTTGATCTGGTCATCAACCGATTTGATACTTTGCCGCAGTCTTTTCACCAGGTACACCTCTGGGATGATAGTTTCTCCTGTGTGGTAAGTGCCAAAAACCCCATTACTAAGGACTGGAATCTCGATTCATACCTCTCAAGCAAGCATGTCTGGGTCAGTAAGACGGGTATGGGTGTAGGTGTGGGAATGAGCCCCGATGACGTACAACGCCTAGGTTGGGTGGACGATGCTTTAGATCAGATTGGTGCCAAACGGGACATTACCGTGTTCACCCGACATTACCAGGCCGCGCTGTTTTTGGGCGAGCAAGATGATCTAATTGTGACCTTGCCGTCTATGGCCGCACAAAGACTAAAAGGTGATCCCAGCGTTGCTGTCTTGGAGCCACCCTTTGAAATACCACGCCTACGCCTAAAAATGGTCTGGAGCCCATTGCTGCAGCACGATCCAGGCCACCGATGGATGAGGCAGCTAATCAAAAAGGTCTCCGAGGAAATGCTTCGTTAACCCGCCACTAGGGAATCTAGTATCTGCTTCCTGAATAACAAAGATATAGGCAATAGATTTGGAAAATCTTGGTTGAGTCAATAAACTTAGAGCAACCGTTATAAATGCCGGAGAATTAGAACCATGAGTCAGCGTATTGAAGAATCGGGCCTACAGGTCGCCAAACCAATCCACAATCTTGTTAATCAAGCGATTCTGCCAGGGACGGGTGTCAGTGAAACCGCTTTCTGGTCTGGATTCGCAGCTATATTGGCCGAGTTCGGGCCTAGAAATAAAGCTCTGCTAGACAAACGCGATCAGCTGCAAGCCCAAATAGACCAGTGGCATAGCGCAAACAATGACGGGTTTGAATTTGCCCAGTACAAGGCCTTTCTGCAAGAGATCGGCTATTTGGTTCCCGAAGGGGGCGAGTTTGCTGTAAGCCCCGATAATGTCGACACAGAAATAGCCGTCCAGGCTGGGCCACAGCTAGTGGTGCCCATTATGAATGCTCGATTTGCACTCAATGCTGTAAATGCCCGCTGGGGCAGTCTATACGACGCGCTTTATGGCAACGACGTGATCTCAGAAGAAGAGGGGGCCGAGAAAGCCGGCACCTATAATCCAGTGCGAGGTCAAAAGGTTATCGATTACGGGCGAGATTTCCTCGATGGCGCCGCGCCACTGTCAAGCGGTTCTCATCACCAAGCTACCCGTTACACCGTGGTAGAAGGTCAATTAAAGGTGCAATTAGAGGGTGGAAATAACACCACTTTGCAGGCGCCAAAGCAGCTATCTGGATACCTTGGTGACGCTGATAATCCATCCTCTATTTTAATAAAAAACAATAACTTACACTTAGAACTTCAGGTCGACTATAGCCATCAAATTGGTGCATCTGACAAGGCAGGCCTTAAGGATATTGTCCTAGAGTCAGCGCTAACAACCATTATGGATTGTGAAGACTCCGTTGCTGCAGTAGACGCCGACGACAAGGCTCTGGCCTATGGTAATTGGCTGGGACTGATAAAGGGTACGCTTAAAGAAACTATTATCCGGGGTGACCGTAGCTTTGTCCGGTCGATGAACGCAGATCGCAGCTATACAGGTGCCGACGGCTCTGACCTTACGCTGAATGGCCGCAGCCTCATGTTCATAAGAAACGTAGGCCACCTGATGACTAACCCGGCGATATTGGATGGTCAGGGTAACGAGATCCCCGAAGGGATCATGGATGGTGTCATTAGTAGCCTAATATCTCTTCATGACATCAATAATCAGTCAAAGCTGACTAATTCGGCAGCCGGCAGCATCTATATCGTAAAACCTAAGATGCACGGGCCAGAAGAAGTGGCCTTTACCAATGACTTGTTCGACGCTATCGAAGACCTTCTAGGCCTTGCCAGACATACGATCAAGGTTGGCATAATGGACGAGGAACGCCGCACGTCAGTTAACTTAACAGAGTGTATTCGCGCGGCCAAAGGCCGTGTGGTATTCATTAATACTGGCTTTTTAGACCGAACTGGCGATGAAATTCATACCAGTATGCTAGCTGGTGCGTTTGCGCTGAAGGGTGACCTTAAAAAGATGCCGTGGATAACAGCCTACGAAGACCAAAATGTCGATGTCGGCTTGGCCTGTGGCTTAAAGGGCAAAGCGCAGATAGGAAAGGGCATGTGGGCTATTCCAGACAATATGGCAGAGATGATGGCCGTAAAGATTGGGCATCCAAAGGCCGGGGCCAATACCGCATGGGTACCCTCGCCAACGGCTGCAACGCTGCACGCAATGCATTATCACCAGATTGACGTGCCAGCCCTGCAAGAACAGCTAAAAAGCCGTGTAAGGGCTAATGTTGACGATATTCTTACTATTCCGTTGTTAGGCGATCAAAGCCTTACCGCAGAAGAGATTCAACTTGAGTTAGATAATAACGTCCAAGGAATGCTTGGTTATGTTGTTCGCTGGGTAGAGCAAGGCGTTGGTTGCTCTAAGGTTCCTGATATCAATAACGTGGGCCTTATGGAAGATCGCGCAACACTGCGTATTTCAAGTCAACATATCGCCAACTGGCTGCATCACGGCATGTGCTCTAGCGATCAGGTGATGGAAACGCTGAAGCGCATGGCTGTCGTGGTGGATAGCCAAAATAGTGGCGACCCAGAATACGTTGCAATGAGTACCAATTTTGACACCAGCCTAGCCTTTAGCGCCGCTTGTGATTTGGTGTACAAGGGTTTAGAGCAGCCTAGTGGTTACACTGAGCCGCTCTTGCACAGCTACCGCCAAAAAGTAAAAGCATAAATTGACTAACCAAAGGGATATTGCAGTATGAGATCTACTCCAGACCTTTGTGACGACCACGCTATATTGGTAAGGGTTGCAGACCCAATATTCACTAATTTTGGTGGGCGCGAACGTTTTGGCGGCGAGGTTGTGACCGTTAAATGCTTTGAAGACAACAGTCTTGTAAAAGAGCTTGTCGGCACCCCTGGTAATGACCGTGTTTTGGTTGTTGATGCGGGTGGCAGCATGCGTAGGGCTTGCCTTGGCGATAGGTTGGCGGAAGCCGCCTCTAGTAACGGCTGGGCGGGCATTATCATCTATGGCTGCATCCGAGATGTTGACGAGATCATGGCGACGGACATCGGTGTGCAAGCTCTGGGTATACACCCCTCGAAGACGGACAAAAAGGGCGTAGGCGAACAGAACATTACCGTTACTTTCGCTGGTATTACAGTTCACCCTGGCGACTATCTCTATGCTGACAACAACGGTATTATTGTTTCAAAGGAATCCATCAAGTAACGGCGTTTACCACTAGGCAAACAGCCTTAAAAATCACCATAGGTAGGTCAAATGTTCCAAGTAGGGGTGCTATTGCTGGCCGCAGGGATCAGCCGCCGATTTGGTAGCGACAAGCGCGCCGCCGTGATGCCCAGCGGTAAGACAATTTTAGCGACGACTCTGGAAAACATAAAGCAGGCCGGATTACCGTTCAAGCTCTGCCTTGCGCCTTCTGATAGGGCTCTGGCATCAGCATTTGACCTAGAGGAACACCAATTGATTTTCTGCCAAAATGCCGCAAAGGGCATGGGCGTATCGTTGGCCGAGGGAATGGCGCAGATAGATGACTGGCAGGGGACGATCATCGCGTTGGGCGATATGCCTTGGGTTCAGCCTCATACATACGCCTTACTTAAAGCGTCAGTCACTATAGATACTCTCTGTGTGCCCACATATGAAGGCCAGAAAGGCAACCCTGTGGCCTTTGGTTCACAGTTTTACGAGGCTTTACGGCAATCTAATGGTGATAGAGGGGCTCGGTTTTTAATCGACAACAATCCCAGTGCGGTGAATCTTATTGCCGTCGACGACAGCGGAATCCTCCGTGATATCGACCAGCTGAAAGATCTTAAGACTGATTAGTTCCTGCGGATACATCCAGGCATGCTGCAGAGCATCTCAAAAATCAGATTAGCGGCAAGCAAAGATGTATTGCCACTGGTGTCATAAGGCGGCGAAACTTCTACCAAGTCAGCGCCGACCAAATTTAACCCATGACAACCACGAATAACTTCCAAACCCTGCGATGATGATAAGCCACCAGGCTCTGGAGTGCCCGTACCTGGCGCAACCGAAGGGTCTAGGCCATCTATGTCAAAGCTTAAATAGGTTGGCATCTCGCCACCAACGGTGTCTCTAAAGCTATCCATCAAGGGCGCTAGCGATTTGTACCAGCAATCTTCTCCAGTCACTACCTGTACGCCCTGATCAGCAGCCCAATCGAAATCTTCAGCGGTATAGCCAGTGGCACGCGGCCCGATTTGAATCATTTTATGAGGGTCGACTAAGCCTTCTTCAATAGCGCGACGAAAAATGGTGCCATGGGCTATTTTTTCACCGAACATAGTGTCATTTATATCGGTATGTGCATCGACATGAACCAGAGCTACAGGCCCATGTTTTTTAGCAATTTGACGCAAAATAGGCAACGTAATCGTATGATCACCACCCATTGAAACTGGCTTGGCGTTATGGGCCAAAATTTGCTGGTAATGGTCTTCAATAAGTCCAATGCTTTTCTTTAAGTCATAAGGGTTTATGGCGACATCACCAATGTCAGCAATTTGAAAAGAGTCAAAGGGCGCAGCTTTTGTAGCCATGCCATAAGGCCTTACCAATACTGACTCTGCACGAATTTCGCGAGGGCCAAAGCGAGTGCCACTGCGGTTGCTCGTACCTATATCTAAGGGTACGCCGACTAAAGCGATATCTAGACCTTTTGCGCTTTGATGTACCGGTAAGCGAAACATAGACGCAATACCAGCAAAACGAGGCATATCGTTGCCACCAAGTGGCTGGTTAAAGTTATTTGTCATAATAATCTCGTCTCATAAGGCCCAGAACCAAAGAATACCATTACTGGAAGCGGTTGTTTGAAAGCACGATAGAGAACTCTTTGTTAAAGGACAAGCGATTTAGCTCTAAGGCAGAGCTATATTGGGCTCTGATACTCCAATAAGGGTACTAGAGATCAAGTCTCATTGCGATGTGGTCCATATCCGCGGTTTTAAACACCTCACCATAACTATAAAAGCCTAAAGCGTGATAAAACGCTATCGCGGCTAGCTGGGCATGCAGAAATATGGTTTTCAACCCCTCAGCAGCGGCGTAATCAATAGCTGCCAACATTATTTCTCGGCCAACACCCTGTTTACGTGACCACTTGAGCACCGCCATACGACCAAAATGACCGTCTTCTAGCATTCGAGCTGTCCCAATAGGGATAAGATCGCCGTCATAGGCTAGCCAGTGCACAGCACCGGCATCAAAATCATCAAAATCAATCTCATAGGGCACTTCTTGCTCTTCAACAAAGACCGGCACGCGCACCGATTTAATCGCTACTTGATCTTTTTCCCAGGTGGTTTCGGTGACTGTGACTGCGCTCATCTCACGAGTGGCTCCGATTTAGTCTTGCTTTTGACCGTTGACATAATGGCTGTAGCTGGGCTCTTCGCCCTCTGAGACCTGATTTTCAAAAGTAGCGCTTCGAACTTCTTCGGTTAACTCTACCAGCGGCGGATACTTAGGTTCAGTCATAAATTGGGTAAACCATTGACCCAGCATCTGATCATCGTCCAGCGTCTCAAGCAGCAAGGCCTTTACACGCTGAACATACTCCGCAGAGATGGGCGCATTTGCCATCGCAGCGGTCAAAGGGGGGTCAGTCAAGTGATTGGGAACAAGATCTCTACTCAGCAACTCTGTGGCAAGATCATCAAGCATCTCAGTTGCCGCAGGGGCGCGAAAGCCAACTGAAAAAGTGGTGCACTCACCTATGGCAACGCCATGATGGGCAATCTTAGGCGGTAAATACAGCATGTCACCGGGGTTTAACACCCATTCATCAGTGGCAACAAAGTTTTCCAATACTTTTAGCGACGTATCACTGGCTAAAGTCATGTCGCCATTGGCCGATTCACTGATCTGCCAACGACGCTGCCCACTCCCTTGCAATAAGAATACATCGTAATGATCGAAATGCGGGCCAACGCTGCCGCCGTCCTCTGCATAACTGACCATAATGTCATCGACCCGCCAAGCGGGTAAAAAGTCGAAATGGTTAAGTAGTTCAGCAACCTCAGGAACCCAAAGGTCGACAGCCTGTACTAGTAGTGTCCAGCTGTCCTCAGGCAGAGTTTCAAAGCGACCCTCGTCAAAAGGGCCATGCTCTACTTGCCAATCCTCACCTATCACTAGTCGTGATTCAACGGTAGGCTCAAGGGACATGCCAGCCAAGTCATCGCCGTCTATGGGTGGCTCAAAATGTGGAATTGCATTACGAATGAGCAACGGCTTTTTCTGCCAATACTCAGCAAGAAACTGATCGGCGCTAAGATCGCCCAGAATAGAGTGGTTGTCGCTCATGAGATAGGGCCTAGATAGCCTTGGCTTGTTGTGCGGCGTTGCCAATATAACTCGCAGGCGTCATCGCTTTGAGAGCTGTTTTAGCCTCCTCTGGAATATCCAGCGTATCGATAAACGCCTGAATAGTCGCCTGATCCATGACGTTCCCTCGGGTTAGTGCCTTCAGCTTCTCGTAGGGCTCTTCAATGCCATAGCGGCGCATAACGGTTTGAATCGGCTCAGCAAGTACTTCCCACGCTGAATCGAGGTCTGCGGCCAAGCGTGGCTGATTTAGCTGTAATTTGCTTATGCCTTTATCAAGAGAGGCATAGGCAATCATTGAGTAGCCCAGACCAACCCCCATGTTTCGTAGCACAGTCGAGTCAGTGAGGTCTCGCTGCCAGCGTGACACTGGTAACTTAGCCGACAGGTGGCCATACAGCGCATTAGCAATGCCCATATTGCCTTCGGCATTTTCAAAATCGATAGGATTAACCTTGTGCGGCATAGTCGATGAGCCTACTTCACCTGCAATCGTCTTTTGCTTGAAGTAACCCAGTGAAATATAACCCCAGATATCTCGCGCAAAGTCGATCAAAATAGTGTTCGATCGCGCCAAGCCGTCAAATAACTCCGCCATATAGTCATGGGGTTCAATTTGAGTGGTGTAAGGGTTGAATTCTAAGCCCAGTTGCTCAATAAACGCCTGAGAGATTGCCGGCCAGTCTAAATCTGGATAGGCAGAAAAATGTGCGTTGTAGTTACCGACAGCACCGTTTATCTTGCCTAACAGAGGAACCGCAGTAATTGATGTTAGCTGACGCTGTAAACGATGGGCAACATTGGCCATTTCTTTACCAACCGTAGTCGGAGAGGCCGTCTGTCCATGGGTTCTAGCCAACATAGCCACATCGGAAAACTCTATGGCCATCGCCACTAGCTGGGCATGAATACCCTGTAATGCCGGCACGACCACCTCATCGCGGCCTTCTTTAAGCATTAGCGCGTGAGACAGGTTGTTGATGTCTTCAGACGTACAGGCAAAGTGCACAAATTCACTGACCGCCAGCAACTCTGCGTTGTCAGCAATGACTTCTTTGATAAGGTATTCCACGGCTTTTACATCATGGTTAGTTGTTCGCTCAATTTCTTTGACACGCTCGGCCTGTTCGACCGTGAAATTGTCGACCAAACCGTTAAGCAGGGCGTTCGCATCATCCGAAAAGGCTGTAACCTCAACGATGGCGGGGTTAGCGGCCAAATGCTGCAACCAACGCACCTCAACTAACACGCGGTAACGAATTAAACCGTACTCACTGAATACCGTTCTCAACATCTCTGTTTTGCTGCCGTAGCGCCCGTCGATGGGAGACACTGCTGTAAGAGGAGATAGTGAAACCTTTGCCATGGTGATTCCTAGATCGAAGAATTAAACAGGCCGCAATTATACCCGAATAAAGGGACAATTTCAGTTATCTATTCGGTTAAACCCTATCATCTGAGTGTTGGCTTATTTTGGCAATACCGCAAGTAGGCTGTCACGCCGAAGTAAAAGATGGCTACGTTTACCACCAAGCTGGTGCCAAAGAAAGGCGCTGCGGATGCCAGTAAACAATAAACAGCGGACACGCTGGGCGATACCCGATTGCTGCAAATAAGCTGGGTTACCGGACACCTGAATGCGGACACGCATTGTACTTACCGTGTCTTGATATAACCCTGCAACATTTGCTATCACGTTATCGTGGGTCTCAGAAAAGTGTTCAGACTGCCGTAAAGCATTAGTGATACCGTCGCCAACCTTATCGAGCTTGGCCTGATCGCTAGTTAGCTTTCGAGCGAGGTACATTATGCCAATAGCATAACGCAGCACATCGGCTGACCCAGCTGATCGATCAATGAGCAGAGTACGCATTGCGTTGACCCCTAGCTCCATGTCATCAGGCGACCCATAGAGGCTAGACACAGATTCAGGACTTTGATTAAGTAATACTGACATGGCGTGGGCCAATCGTTTTTGACTAATATCACCGTGAGTGGCAATTTCCTCAACCAATACGGCCGACTGGAAAACACCTGCCAAGGCTAGCGCCTGGTCAGCAGTGGGGCGACTAAAAATCACTCAGCAATATTCCAAGTACGCTCAATCACACCGCCGCCCAGGCAACAGTCGTGCTGATAGAAGACCACTGACTGGCCCGGCGTTACCGCACGTTGTAGTTGTTTAAATATGACCTCACAGCCTCCATTAGCATCAGGGGTAACCACGCAAGATTGATCAGGTTGTCGATAACGCGTTTTAGCCATGCATTCTAAAGGCCCACTCGGCTCGCCGTTAATCCAGTTAACTTCAGACGCGGCCAGATGGTTAGTGAATAAAAGAGGGTGGTTAGACCCCTGACCGACAATTAACACATTACGCTCAAGGTCTTTGTCTAAGGTGTACCAAGGCTCTTCGCTACTATCTTTCACACCGCCGATCCCTAGGCCCTGACGCTGCCCAATAGTATAAAACATCAAACCTTGATGCTCGCCCATCACCACACCCTCTGGTGTCTCCATTACTCCGGGTTGGGCAGGAATGTACTGCTCTAAGAAGTCTTTAAAACGTCTCTCGCCAATAAAACAGATGCCGGTGCTGTCTTTTTTATCTGAGGTAACAAACCCATGTTCATCGGCAATCTTGCGTACCTCAGGCTTGTCCAACTCACCAACCGGGAACAACGACTTAGCAAAAGCATGCTCTCCCACCGCATGCAAAAAATAGCTTTGATCTTTGTTCCCATCTAAACCTTTAAGCAAACGAGACCGACCCTGATGTAAGTCGGTTCGAGTGTAATGACCCGTGGCAATAAAATCAGCACCAAGAATTTGGGCGTAATCAAGAAACACTTTAAATTTGATCTCTCGGTTGCACAGAATATCGGGATTAGGGGTTCGCCCAGCACGGTACTCTTCGAGAAAATGTTCAAATACGTTGTCCCAGTAATCGGCAGCAAAGTTTGCTGTATGCAAAGTAATGCCAAGTTTGTCTGATACTTGCTGTGCATCGGCCAGGTCAGCCATGGCCGTGCAATACTCTGAACCATCGTCTTCGTCCCAGTTTTTCATAAACAGGCCCTCGACTTGATAGCCCTGTTGCAGCAGCAAAAGTGCCGCCACAGACGAATCAACGCCGCCAGACATGCCTACGATAACTTTTTGGGTTTTACTCATGGGACACCGAACTACTTTTTATGACAGTAATAATGTCGTTACTATAAGCCGTTACGAAACATTTCCAAAGAGAAAATACGTCCGGCTTCATAGTCGTCGAGTACCTGTAGCACCGAGTTACTACGCGGAATGTTGCTTGGGTCTCTAATTTCGGCCGCAGACAACCATTCAGCACTGTCGATATCGGGGTCAAGTTCTGCTGTGGCGTTAAACTGCAAAGGCTCAGCAAGGAAGGTATGGCGGTAATAGGTAATACCCGTTGTCGCTGACTTAGCATTTGAAAAACCTAAGAAGCCAGTTATCTTAATAGTCCAAGCGGTTTCTTCTAACGTCTCTCTCAATGCTGCAGCCATAATATCTTCGCCGGGCTCTACATGGCCCGCAGGTTGGTTAATAACCTTAATACCTTCTTGAGTCTCACGAACCATCAAAAATTTGTCATCTTGGACAACAACAGTGGCTACGGTGAGGTGTATTTTATTTGGCACAGACGATTCCTTTAAAGTAAGTTGCAACTATTATACGGCGTCAACCAGCTTATATTTCCCTGGCTGGAGGTCCTCTAACGACCACGCCCCAATAGCCACACGCACTAACCGCAGCGTGGGTAAATTGACCGCAGCGGTCATACGTCTTACTTGACGGTTTCGGCCTTCATTAATAACAAGCTCAATCCAACTGTCGGGTACGGACTTTCGCACACGAATCGGCGGAATACGCTCCCAAAGGTCTGGTTCTGACAGAATTTTACAAGATACGGCCCTGGCCATACCATCTTTCAATTGCACACCTTTAATAAGATCTGCACAGTCTTTTTGGGTGGCAATACCCTCAACTTGGACCCAGTAAGTCTTAGGTAATTTGTACTTGGGGTCGCTTATTTTGGCTTGTAACGTGCCGTCATCGGTCAGCAGCAATAGGCCTTCAGAGTCTAAATCTAGACGGCCAGCTGGGTACACGGCCTTTATATCAATGTAATCGGCAAGCGTTTTTCGCTCGAGGTCATCAGTGAATTGACAGAGCACCTGAAAGGGTTTGTTAAAAATGATCAATTTGGACAATATGGCCTCCGAAAAATGTCATTATAAATGAAACAGAGTTACAAAAAAGACCACATATCATGCTAAAATGGGGTTATTAGGTAAATTTTTTACAAAAAGATTTAGTAGGCAATACAAATATCGAACATCAATGGAGCTAAAAATGGGATACAAACATATTCAAGTGCCAGCATCTGGCGAAAAAATTACGGTCAATGCTGACTTTTCAATCAACGTTCCAAACAATCCTATTATCCCCTTTATCGAAGGTGACGGTATCGGTATCGATATCACTCCAGTAATGGTTAAAGTGATTGATGCAGCAGTGGCGAAGGCTTATGACGGCGTAAAACAAATCTCTTGGATGGAAGTCTTTTGTGGTGAAAAAGCGGCTGAATTATATTCAGGTGACTGGTTCCCCGCTGAGACCCTTGAAGCAGTCAAGGAATATATAGTCTCTATTAAAGGCCCATTAACAACGCCCGTCGGTGGTGGTTTTCGTTCGTTGAACGTTGCGCTACGTCAAGAGCTTGACCTCTTTGTCTGTCAGCGCCCAGTGCGGTGGTTCGAGGGTGTACCTTCGCCAGTTAAAGCGCCTAATAAAGTTGATATGTGTATCTTCCGTGAGAACTCCGAAGACATCTATGCCGGTATCGAGTGGAAAGCAGGCAGCGACGAAGCAACGAAGGTTATCAAATTCTTGCAAGACGAAATGAAAGTTACCAAAATTCGTTTTGACACCAACTGTGGCATCGGTGTTAAGCCAGTTTCAGAAGAAGGTACTAAACGCTTGGTGACTAAAGCCATTCAGTACGCTATTGACCAGAACAAGCCATCTGTAACGCTTGTGCATAAAGGCAACATCATGAAGTTCACCGAGGGCGCATTCTGCGACTGGGGCTATGAAGTAGCGCGTGAATCATTCGGTGGCGAGCCTCTAGACGGTGGCCCATGGCATACAGTTAAGAACCCAAACACTGGCGAAGATATTGTCATCAAAGACGTTATCGCTGACGCCATGTTGCAGCAGATCATACTGCGTCCAGATGAATACAGCGTGCTAGCCACACTGAACCTAAACGGCGACTATATCTCAGACGCACTGGCGGCACAGGTTGGCGGTATCGGTATTGCACCGGGCGCAAACTTGTCAGACGACATAGCTATCTTTGAAGCGACTCACGGCACAGCGCCTAAGTATGCTGGACAAGACAAGGTGAACCCAGGTTCATTGATCCTGTCTGCCGAGATGATGCTTCGTCATCTTGGTTGGGGAGAAGCAGCTGACCTAGTGATTAAAGGCATCGAAGGCGCCATTGGTGAGAAAAAGGTTACTTATGACTTTGAACGCCTGATGGACGACGCTATCTTAATGTCCTGTTCAGAGTTTGGTGACGTGATGATCGAGAACATGTAAATCACGCTTCAGACACAAAAAAACCCGGCCACTGTGTCGGGTTTTTTGTGTCTGGGCTTTACTACTCTGGCCAACGAAATTAAAGACAGCTCCAGTGTTAATGCTCGCAGCTTGGCTTATGCAACGGGTGGTATGTTCGTCCCATTCTTTGATCATCTTGCATCCTATTTAAGAGTTGAAACATTTGGTGCTGATCACCCACAGACTGATTTAGAGTCCGTTATTACAAAAGGTGTTGTGTGGGGCATTTGTCTAATCTGCCTGGTGATTACCATGCGAAGTAATGATATCAGAGGGATGGGCAAGTAATTTTGTTTAATAGTTTGACTCTGGACTATACTCCAAGGTTTATAGTGACACTATGGAATCGAAAATAATGTTAACTTTATTTCATAAATAGTAGCCTTTACACATGTAGTCTCAATCAGTTGTTCAGGGTAAAATTGAAGCTATGGCAATGAATCTCTTTAATACCAAAATTGGACTAGCCCTCGGAGGCGGTGCAGCCAAAGGCATTGCGCACATTGGTGTATTAAGTGCCTTAGAAGAAGCAGAGGTTGATATCAGCTATATCTCCGGTACCAGTGTCGGCGCTATCGTTGCGGCGCTGTATGCCTTTAACGTCGATACCAAGACCATTGGTAGTTTAGCCCGACGGTTAACCATGTCTAAGGTCACCACGTTTAAACTTAACAAGACTGGCTTCTTCTCTACTAATTCATTGCGTGAGCTAATCTTGGAGTATCTCGGCGAAGTGAACATCGAAGACGCAAAGATACCTCTCGCCATCGTGGCGACTGATATTAACAGTGGTGAAGAGGTAGTCTTTACTCGCGGTCCCGTAGCCGATGCCGTATGCGCGTCAGCGGCTGTTCCGGGCATTTATATTCCTGTGGTCATCGACGGTAGAACCTTGGTCGATGGCGGCTTAGTTCAAAACGTACCTGTGCGTCCCCTAAGAACGATGGGGGCAGGGGTAACCATTGCCAGTAACCTTAGCGGTGTTCATCACTACTCAGAGCCTAGCCACGTTGTCGATGTTATGCGTAACGCCTATGAAATTGCCGTTAGCCAGCACACCAAAGCTCAGCTTAAGGGTGTCGATTTGCTTATTTCAATGGACCTAAGCGATTTTAGCCTGCGCGATAATACCGAACGATACGACGAGCTTTTTACTATTGGATATGATTCCACAGTGAGTCAACTGACCAAACTGTCTTGGTATCACAAAACTAATATCCTGCTTTACCTATGGCGTATTGTGCGTGACTTAGCACCGTTTAAAATACCAGCATTTGTTCGCCGTCTGGGGCGAAAGCGCTTTTAGTCAGTTTAACTTTGGACTTCAGGATACGTGTTGTGTGGACATCCAAGCACAACGAAATGAAATTAGTTATTATGGTCGTCATTTTTTAGCGCAGACCTATATATTTATGAGCTGCGAGTTGATTAATTAGTTATCCAAATCAAACTGTTTTGAGTCCAATTTGACATGAATAGCCAATCTCACCGTTTCTGCATAAAGTATTGCCGAAGTAGGCTAGTACTTTTATTGGCAGCTAAGTTAGTGTTTAGTTCATCTTAAATTATTAAGGCGTTGGTCAGGAAATTTTAATGGATAAGGTACTACTCAGCTTTACTGACATCTTTGCCCAATGCCCAAACTGGGTGTTGCGATTTAAGCGTTCGATCCTGGTTGTACTGACTATTTTCACGCTAATCATGTTTTACGGCATTAGCAATCGAACCGTATTTAATCTTTCTTCTGAAGCATTCATGCAGGACGAGAACCCAGCACAGGTAGCGCTGGACGAGTTTAGACGGCAGTTTGGTAGCGACAGGGCAGTGTTCGTGATTTATAAACCAACTGACGGAGACGTTTTTTCAGTCGAGTCTCTAACCGCACTACAGCAGCTCACCTTAGATTTAGAGAACTGGCAAACTCTCGACCGAGACCAGTTTCCTGAGGTCGACTTAGATGAATTAATCCATATTCGGCGTGTTCAGTCACTGGCCAACATTCGGCTACAAGAAAGCGTAGGCGACGCACTTCTATCGGGACGATTGATGCCCAAGGCGCTACCTACCAGCGAAGAAGAGCGCGAAGCCTTAAAAGCCCGAGCCATGGCACAACAAGATTATGTGTCTTCTTTTTACTCCGAAGACGGTGGCTACGGCGGCATCTTAGTGCAGACCGATTTTGGTACCGAACCCATTGAGGGCTACCAGTCAGCCGTTGATATTGCAGGTGTCGAACTCGATGACAGCTTTAGTGACTTTGACGTTTCTTTTGATGCAGAAGCCGTGATCCAAGAGGTCGAGTATAGGGACGTCGACCCACGTGAATATCTAGCTTTTAGTGCGGCTCTAGAAGCTGTATATGGCCAATACGACGATCAATTTGAGTATTATCCAGTTGGCGAGCCGACCATTATGAGCCACTTGCAAGACCTGCTAGAACAGCTGCGTATATTGGGCTTTCTCATGGTATTGATCTTTGCGGTGCTGCTATGGGTGCTCTTCCGGTCAGCCAGTGCACTGGTGTGGTCCATGGCGACTATCGCCCTGAGCGTTGCCTGGTGCTGGGGTATTACCGTTCTGTTGGGCGTAACACTTTCCACCATGATCGCCCTAACCGTGTTGCTTATATTTTCCGTGGGCATTGCCGACTGCGTGCATGTCATGAGTGCCTATTTTAGTTTCAGACGAGCGGGTATGGAACACCACGCCGCGCTCACTAAGTCCTACGAAAAAGTGGGTCTGGCTATATTTCTTACTACAATAACTACCGCAGCCGGCATCTTGGTGCTGGCTACTTCTGACCTAGAACCGATCAGAACATTTGCCTTCATGTGTGCATTTGGCGTTGTGCTGGCATTCTTTTTTACCATGGTGCTGTTACCTATTTTACTAGACCTTTGGCATCCTACCACTGCCACCGAGAAGGGCAGCATGGCCGATCGCCTAGGGGGTCGCTGGGTCGCATTGGGTACGTTTCCCAAGCTAATTATTGCCGTGGCGGCGGCGACGGTTATTTTCTCCTTTTTAGGCTGGATGCTTGGCGCATTTATTAACGCCGTTGTCGGTCTAACGTACTGGATTGTAAATGCCCAACAACAAATACTGGCGCGCGTACCCACAATCGTTGAGCGTGCGCCACACCTTATTTTGGGTTTCTTCGCTATTATTTTGGCGCTGTGTATCTATGGCTCAACCAAGATCGTCATAGACACCAACATCAGCGGTCTGTTTAAGGACGATCATCCCATCGCAATGGCCGTCAATGTGGTCGACAACAATATGGCTGGGTCGCAAGACATGGAGGTCATGATCAACACGAACATGGTCGACGGCATGCTCGATACAGAAATTTTAGTCGCGGTTGACGCATTACAGACCAGCCTAGAGGAGCGCTACCCAGACACCGTCGGTCGCACATTTTCCTTGGCTAATATCGTCAAAAACACCAACCAAGTCATGAACGATGATAATCCTGACTTTTATCGTATTCCAGAAAGCAACCAGGCCGTCTCGCAGTTGCTGTTCTTATTTAACAGCGCCAACCCAGAAGATCGCCGTAACTTGGTGTCAGATGACTACAGCCGCTCCCATATTACCGTCAACTCTCGCAGCATGGGCTCTTTTGGCTATGAAAAAATGTTTTCCGAGGTCGAACTGGATATTGAAAAAAGATTCGCCCACCTTAAAAGTGCCTATCCCGACCTAGAGATTGTTCTCACCGGCACCATGGCCACCTTGATGGTTGTGTCAGGCGAGATCGCACGCTCTCAATTTGACGGCTTTACTTTAGCATTACTGTTGATTAGCTTAATTATGATTGTCACTCTAGGATCTCTTCGGGGCGGGCTTATGGGTATGGTGCCCAACGCTATTCCGTCGTTTCTCGCCTTTGGCTTAATGGGCCTATTGGGTATACCCCTAGACACCGACACCTTGCTTATAGCCCCGGTCATACTCGGTATAGCGGTTGATGACACTATTCACTTTATGACCCATTACCGGGTTGAGCTTAGCAAATCTAAAAGTATTAGCATTGCCCTAGAGAGTGCCATACGCGAGGTGGGCCAAGCAGTCATGTTTACTACCATGATCATCGGTTTAGGTTTTGCTGTCCTTAGTTTTTCAGACTATCTAGGTATGGCAAAAGTGGGCTTTTTTGGTTCGTTGTCTATCTTCTTTGCTTTATTTTGTGACCTGTTCCTAATTCCGGCCATGATTATTGTCTTTAAGCCATCCTTCGGCGTAGAAAACGTCGACACCCGTATTAATTTCAAAGGAGTGACCTCGTGAGACTTATTAAGACCCTAGGGTTTATTGCCATATCGGCACTAGCTCTCAACCTGTCAGCACAAGAGCTTACCGGTCGCGCGATTATGCAAGCTATGGAAGACACACGGCGGTCCACTAACGACTCATCATTTACGACGCTTAAACTCTCAAGCTGCAAATTTGGCGTTAACAAGGGCCGTATTGCCTGCGCTGAGCGCCCGCGAGTAAAAGTATTAGAGTCAGTGGCAATTAACCACGGTAAAGACAACAAAGACACCAAGAGCGTCAGTATTACCCTAGAACCTGCAGCAGAGCGCGGCATTGGTATGCTTACCTACGGGTATGACGAGGCGGGCCGCAACAACCAGACATGGTTATACCTCTCAGCCCTGGGCCGAGTAAAACGTATTGCTGGCGGTGATTCAGACGAAGAAACCGAACCGGCCTCGATTTTTGGCTCAGAATTTACCACCGAAGATACCGACACCGGAAAACTAGACGACTACACCTTTAATGTGCCCGAGGAAACCACTCAAAGTGGCCGCAAGGTATGGAAGGTCGAGGCGCGGCCCAAGGCTGAAAGGGCCAAGAAAAGCCGCTATTCGCGCACCGTGCATTATATAGATCAAGAACGGTACGTTGTTCTTCGATCAGAGATGTATGACAAGTACGGCAAAGAGATTAAACGCCTGATGGCCTCGCGGGTGGAGCTTGTTAACGACAACTGGCTGGCGCGGTCTGTGACCATGATGAACCTAGTGAGCAACCGTCTATCGAATATGGCCTTTGTCGAGATCTACATCGACCTAGACATCAGCGATGCCTTTCTTAGCCAACGCACCCTAACAGACACCGCTTACCGCGAAACGGGTCTAAAACAGCTTAGAGACCAAACAAAATAGGTTTATGACCCTATGTTAATGCGATTCGCTCTTTATTCATTCGCCATACTGCTATTAACTCTAGCACCGTTGGCTGTGGGACAGACTGCACCAATAGAGGACAGTAGGGCAGACTCCACTGGCGATGAGGCCTTTAGCGACGAACTTATCTTTGACGATGACCTGTTTAACGACGACCTATTTGGTGATGCCTTTGACGACACCGAAGACACCAAAGACGCCTCATGGCTAGACGGCTTTACCGTACGACTAAGCCAACAACTGTTTTGGCAGGTTAATAATCATAGCGTAGAGCCCATACCGGGGTTACGTATACCCAAAGACGCCGACCTTGAAAACAACCGACTGGGGCTTAATTTTAAGTACCAGAACGCTTTTGCACCGGGTTGGTTGCTGCAATCTACCGGTCAGGCCCGCTGGTACTGGAAAGACGACTATGAATACCAAGCCAATAACGACAATATTGACACCGAGTACCGTATTAACGAGCTTTACCTACAGCGCAGTTTTGGCCAGCAAAGCATTAAGTTTGGGCGCCAAACCGTTGTCTGGGGTGAAACCGTCGGTAACTCAGTACTAGATGTTATCAACCACACCGAATTTCGTGACTTCACCATCATCGACATCGAAGACGCACGCCTTAACCAATGGATGCTGGTATGGGATGTTTATGGCAAGGACAGTCAGTGGTCTAGCTTTGTTAACCTTTACCCCGAATTTAACCCCACTGCAGTGCCTGGTAGTCCCTTTTATGCCAACACAGGGTACAACGTTGGTGACTATAAGCGCGGCAGCGATACACTGTTTGAGGCCGGCACACAGTGGCGCAAATCGTTTGAAAGCAGCGACATCTCGTTTATGGCTGCCTATCTCTACGAAAACCAGCTGCGCTATGACTACCCAGTACAGGGCTACGGAGACGCAGTGGCCAAGAAAAACGACTTTGTATTAATAGGATTCAGCGCTAACCGCGCTATCGGCAAGCTGCTGCTTAATCTGGACCTGGCCCTTAGCTTGGGCGTGCAACCTAGCGAATCGCCTTTTCCAGGGGTTAACGTTGCAGGTTCAAGCCTGGAGACCGAAAAAGACCAAATTGGCGCCTCTTTAGGCTTTGAATACGCCATCTCTAGTGACCAATCTATTAGCCTGGGGGTTCAAGCCAATAAAGTACTTAACCAAAGCAAAGACATTGCCCCACAGCAAATGATGGTCAACGAGGGTATATTTGGGTCGTGGTTGGTGCGTTATTCCAACGCATTATCTAACGGCAATCTTCTTATCTCATCAACCTTACAAGGCGACCTAGCGGCAGACTCGCTGTTTGTCGCTCTAGGCCTAGACTACAGTATCAACGACCACTGGGCAGTGGGGGGGCTGATCATTAGCACTACGGCCAATCAACAAACCCCAATGGTAATGTTCGATGCCGATGTTAGGGTAGGGGCGACGATTACTTATTCTTTTTGAGAATCCAGTCAGCGCCTATTAGCTTTTACTCTTAGGTTTAACAATTAGTAAATTTCCCAGCGGTCGGTTCTTTACTGTCATGCCTCGCCTTTTCCAACTTAAGATATACCCGTAATTCTTAGGCCCTAAATACTCAAATCCATCAGGTTATAGTCCTTTAGAGTCGCCATGGTTTTAT